>NZ_JAVJRX010000001.1:0-15332 GCF_040219735.1 Coleofasciculus sp. G1-WW12-02
GTAGTCGAAATTAGAGGTAGGACAGCCGTGGGACACACGGTGGTTAAGCTTTCTGAGGGTAAAGGTTCCGTCCTAGAAGACGATAAACTCTGCCTCCCTGTGACGGAAGAATCCCCCGCGTTTTAACCGGGGGAGTGTCAAGGTTAAATCGGCGGTATAAACCCATGACTTCTATTCACTTAAGTGGAATCTATATCTACCCGATTAAGTCAGCAGGCGGGATAGCGCTGGAAGAGGCTCAAGTGAGCGATCGCGGTTTACAATATGACAGACGCTGGATGCTAGTGGATGAGCAGGGTAAGTTTCTCACCCAGCGTCAATTTCCTTCCATGGCGCTGATTCAGGTGCGGTTCGGGGAGGGTGAGTTAGTCGTGGAAGCACCCAACCAGCCCAGCTTATCCGTTCCCCTAGACTATGAAAGTAACCATCGCCTCCGGGTGCAAGTTTGGAATGATATCTGTCCAGCGATACCATTAGATCAACAGTTCAGTCAGTGGTTTAGCGAGTTTCTCCACATTCCCTGTCAGTTAGTTTATATGCCAGAGGACTCCATCCGCCCGATTAATCCGAATTATGCTGATCCCGGCGAACCCGTCAGTTTTGCCGATGGATTTCCCTTTTTGCTGATTTCCCAAGCCTCGTTGCAAGACTTAAACCAACGGTTAGAACAGCCTGTTCCCATGAATCGATTCCGCCCCAATCTTGTCGTTTCTGGCTGTGAAGCATTTGCCGAAGACAGTTGGCGTCACATTCGCATCGGTTCAATTCCCTTTCGCGTGGTTAAACCTTGTTCTAGATGTACAATTACCACGGTGGATCAATCTCAGGGTATACGAGGTAAAGAACCTTTAGCGACACTGGCAAACTATCGCCTACGGAATGGGAAAATTTTTTTTGGGCAAAACGTGATTCAAGAACAGTTGGGAACACTGCGGATAGGGGATGAGGTTAAAATTAAGAATTTTGGTGCATGATTGTACTTAGTGCAACATTTAACCTCACTAAAGCGCTTAAACAGCAGCATTTAGAGTAAGTACAGCATCACCAGTAATGGTCTATTCGGGATAAAGCTTGTCACTTTTTATGCTACATCTTGAAGTACGAAGCCTGGGTCAATCTTAGAGAGCAATCCCCAATTTATTAATATTTGTTAAAATAAAGATAAAACCTTTGACAAACGAAGAAAAACGTTAATGTCTAGCGCTGAAACAATAACCCGCTCCCCTCAACAAGCCCCATCCTGGCAAATCAAGCTACTCTACGATGGTGAGTGTCCCTTGTGTCTACGAGAAGTTCACTTTCTCCAGCAACGGGATGCGGGTAGAGGATTAGTGGAATTTGTCGATATTGCCGATGAATCCTATAATCCTGAAGACCATGGCGGGATTGATTATGAAACGGCAATGGGACGCATTCATGGGATATTGCCAGATGGTAAGATCATCAAAGATATTGAAGTATTTCGTACTGTCTACGAGATTCTAGGGATGGGTTGGATTTATGCGCCAACTCGCCTACCTATCCTCAATATTTTAGCCAATCAGATTTATACTATATGGGCAAACTTACGCCTCAAACTGACAGGACGCCCCAGTCTAGCCACCTTAGTCGCCCAACGTCAACAACGTTTAGATTGCCCAGATGATCAAAAATGTCGCCTAGAACGTTAATCGAGAAATTATTTAGAGACGTGCCATGACACGTTTGTTATTGGCTAGGAGCGGGTTCTTTGTACTAGAATTTAGGACTGAATACTGACTTTATCGTCCAAGATAGTCGGTCGTTTCTCTTCCAGGCATAGTCTGCTAGGTTTGGAAAATTGATCCTCTGTTCCCTTTGAATATTTTGCAGTCCCGAAAAAACCTGAATCTACTCCTGCTACTGGTATGGATTGCTATTGGTGCGGCTTTGCGCTTCACTAATCTTACCCTGAAGTCCCCTTGGACAGATGAGTTTGCGACACTGGTGTTTAGCTTGGGCAATAGTTTTCAGGCTGTACCCCTAGATGAAGCGATTTCTTTAGAGACGCTGTTGCATCCTCTAAAACCTAACCCCGAAGCTGGCGTGGGAGTAGTTTGGCATCATCTGTTAACTGAGGATCACCATCCGCCACTTTATTTTATGCTCGCCCATGGGTGGATGCAGTTATTTCCCACTTCAGGAGAGTATATCTCACTTTGGGCAGCGCGATCGCTCCCGGCTTTTTTTGGTGTTCTCTCTATCCCAGCCATGTATGGATTAGGCTGGTTGGCGTTTCGTTCCCAGGTTGTGGCGCAATTCGCCGCCGCGATGATGGCGCTGTCTCCTTTTGGGATTTATTTGGCACAGGAAGCCCGTCATTATACGTTAGGTATTATTTGGGTCATTGCTTCCCTTTGTTGCTTAGTCGTGGCGGTACAGCATCTCAAACGCCGAACACCTTTACCCATTGGGGTGGTATTGGCTTGGGTTCTGGTGAATAGTTTCGGTATCGCTACCCACTATTTTTTTAGTTTGACCCTTTTTGCTCAAGGAATTGCCCTGATGGGATTGGGGTTGTGGCATTATCGTCTTAGGTGGAAACGAGGGATAGCAGAGGGAGCTGGGGGAGCTGGGGGAGCTGGGGGAGCAGAGGGAGCTGGGGGAGCTGGGGGAGCAGAGGGAGCAGAGGGAGCTGGGGGAGCTGGGGGAGCAGAAATTACATTTAAAGCTTATCCGAGTAGTATTGGGAATACTAGATTATCTAGTGGTAGGGAAACCTCCGGTGAGTCATACCTAGAGAAGACGTCAGCCCCAAAATCTTTAACGTGGTGGCGGATTTTGGCGGCGGCGATGGGAACAGGGGTTGGTGGTTTGGTGTGGATACCTGTGTTACAGGGAGGGTATGAACCCCAGATGGCGGATTGGATGATGCTGAACCGTGAAAGTTTGTTGAGTTGGATTAATCCGATTTTTCAGACGTTGGCGGCTTGGATTACGATGGTGTCGCTGTTACCTGTAGAATCGTCTTCCCTGGAAGTTGTCTTGGCGGCTGGGGTGGTAATGATGGGGTTCTTTATCGGGGTAATTCCCTTTGTCTATCGGGGGGGTAAAACCCTGGTAAGACAGGCACAAACGCGCTGGGAGACTGGGGTTTTAGTGGGGTTTGTCTTGAGTGCGATCGCGCTATTTTTTGCGATAACTTATATTCTAGGCAAAGACTTGACCCGAGGCGCACGATATCACTTTGTTTATTTTCCGGCTGTCATCCTCTTAGTCGCCGCCGCGTTAGCGGTGATATGGAAAACATCTCACAGGTTACCCAACCTTTCCCCTTGGCGAAACCGAGGTCAAATCGTCGTAGTGATGGTTGGAGTAATGGGACTATTGAGTGGGATTACGGTAGTCAATAACTTAGGCTATCAAAAATATTATCGTCCCGACCTTTTAGTACCGATTATTGAGCAAGCATCCCCTTCACCCGTTCTCATTGCGACTACCCATAATACCTTAGTGCAAACGGGGGAAATAATGGGAATTGCTTGGGAGTTGAGGAATCATAACTCATCTGCTATTAATAATCCTCAATTTCTCCTGGCTCATCAAGACCAATATCGCTGTCAAGGGTTAACCTGTCCCGCCTCAATAACTCTTAAACAAACACTCGCCCAAATGCCACGCCCTCTAGATATATGGCTAGTTAACTTTAAAGCAACGGTAGCCGATTTACCCAACTGTTATGCTGAAGATTCTTCTGAGTATCAGGTAGGGGTGGATGGTTATAATTATCAACTGTATCACTGCCTTGCCGATAATTATGAAGGTTCCTCAGCGTCAGAGTTGCCGTAATGTCCTTGTTTGGGATATTTCCCCCTGATCAATCCAGACGCGATCGCAACCTTCTGCTAAACTCAAGGAAAATGAAATTGCAATATGAATCGTCTCTACAATATTGCTTGTTTCGTTGCGCTGGTTCTCGCCGCTTGTTTATCCAATTTCAGTCAACTTAAGCCCTTAAGCCCTGGCGATTAGAAATCGCGGCTAAACAAACAAAGTCCGCCTACGCGGACTAAAGAAAAACCAGTGCATGACGGCAAAAGTTTTTAACCACCGGGCGTGCGAGTAGAGACGTAAGGCGTGGAACTATGGTGAGTGGGGGAGATTTTAGCTGCTCAATGATTACTGCCACGCTGCACTAAGGGTTATGAAACCCGCGCAGGCGGGTTTTGTTTGTGTAGCTGCGGTTTAAACCGCCCAATTAACCAATCACCAATCAATAATTTCAGTCGATTTAATCAGGTGCATTCCCGCATCAGCAAACCGTTGAAATGCAGCATCAGCTTGTCCAGTAAAATCCGCCCCCCCAGGAACCACAACCGGAGAAGTACAATCGTCCAGTAAATAAACCTTCTCGGCTAACTTAGGATCTCTGGCTTGAATTTCACCCAGCAAGTTATCAACTGTCCAAGCCACACAATGACTCTTTGCCTGACCAGCAATAATTAATCGGTCAAACTCTAACAATTTTTCCAGAAACGGTGTGTTCTTTTGGGCAATCGGTTGGTCATTCTGGTCGAAAAGAACGTCCGGCTGGAGAACCGAGTAATTTTCAGTCAGTGGATTACTACCTTTCATTTCAAAATGGGTCTGACTTTGGCGAGCAACATTATGAAATAAACAAACCTCTTCTACAGCAGAAACCAAAGCGTGACTAATTCCTCCCAGCATAGCATGGTAGGGCCAGATAATTAACGGATATTTACTATCACAATTGAGCGTCTTGGCATAATGCAGGGCATAATCTTGTAACCATTGATCATCACCCTGGCGAATCCGAGGGGCGACGGCTGGATTGATTTTCCACACACCTTTTTCTACATCGTCTATGGAGATATTCGTCATCGCGGGTGGATGTTCTCCAGCATCGTTAATCCAAAATATAGAATGAAAAATTTGCATAGCGGTATGGGTATCCATCGTCGCCGCAATTTCGGTGATGATTCCGAGATTGCGGTAGATAAATTCACACAGTCGCACATTGTCATCAATGGCTCCCGTACCCGATTGACCGCCGACAAATAATTCAAATTCGGGAATACAAAAGGTATTCTGAACATCGATTAGCAATAAACCAATCCGGGTTTCATCTTGATTGGCTGGCTTGAGATGATGCTGTTTTGCCCAAATTTTGGCTTGGTTGACACGCTCTTGATAGGGAACACGCCAGACTTCTCCAACTTTATTGGGTTTGAAATGGGAGGGGAGCGGAATTTGGGTATTAGTACTCATGATTAATCACGCTTATTCGCTAAAACTCCTAAAAACCATACTATTGGTTTTTTAATCACTCTCAAATTCTGCCTCAAGACTGAGATATTAAAGAGAGAATTACTGTTAACTTTTATAAGGCTTGACGATGCTCTCTATCGAGGAAGAATAGTTTATGAAAGCTGCCGCAATTAATCAGTATGGTGGAGCTGAAGTCTTCCAACTTATGGACTTGCCAACTCCACTCATCAAAACCGATGAGATATTGGTCAAAGTCCATGCTACTAGCGTTAATCCCATTGACTGGAAAACCAGACAGGGAATGTTGCAACTCTTAACTGGCTATCATTTTCCTATGGTTTTGGGATTTGATATTTCTGGGGAAGTTGTAGAAGTGGGAACGGCTGTGACTCGTTTTCAACCGGGAGACCAAATCTATGCCTGTCTGGATAATCTCACGGGTGGTGCTTATGCAGAGTATGCGGTTTTGTCGGCAAAAGCGGCTTGTCCAAAACCGGAAAAGCTCTGCCACAAAGAAGCGGCGGCTGTTCCCTTAGCCGGACTCACGGCGCTGCAAGCCTTGCGAGATCATGGAAAAATTAAGCAGGGATACAGTGTGCTGATTAACGGCGCATCGGGTGGTGTGGGTAGCTTTGCGGTACAAATTGCCAAGGCGTTTGAAACTCAGGTGACAGGGGTTTGTAGTGGCAAAAATAAGGAGTTTGTGAAAAATTTGGGCGCTGACCGAGTGATTGACTATACTCAGCAGGATTTTACTAAGGATACTGCCAAGTACGATATTATTTTCGATGTGGTCGGAAATAAATCCTTCTGGAGTTGCCAAAATTGTTTGCAACCTAACGGCGTCTATATCACCACTCACCCCTATCCGGTTAACTTCCTGGAGAGTTTTTTCACGGCTTTTCTTCCGGGAAAAAAAGCTAAAGTCGTGGTCATGAAATCCAATGGTTTGGATTTAAAGTCTCTCGAAGAACTGATTGACGCTCAGAAACTTCGCCCAGTCATTGCTCAAACCTATCCTCTCTCTGCTGTTGCTCAGGCGCATCAGGAGAGTGAAAAAGGTCATGTTGTTGGTAAGCTGGTGATTATGGTAGCGAGTTGAAAGTTTTGACCTTTCACGACCTTCTAAGGAACCGGTGCGTGAGGGTGTAGGGGCTCACTTTGACGACTATCGTTTCTTACCTCACAAAAGATGTGACTAAACCCGCCCTGACTAAGTGTTGGATGACTGGTGATAGGGGAAGAGGGAATATTTTCCTTTGTCTCCCAATACTACGAGGGATAAGCTCTAATTCCCTGCACCCTGAGAAGGGCGGGTTTAGTCAGGTTATGGGTTTTGTGCCAAAATGTTATCTATAAAACCCGCCGCTACACTTGTACACCCTGAGAAGGGCGGGTTTAGTCAGGTTAGTGGTTGGTGTCAAAATGTTAGCTGTAAAACCCGCCCCTACATGCCCATCTGTTTAATTTTTTAGCGATTGTTAATCTTTGCTTAACTATACTGGGCTATAACAGAAAAAAACTTCGACTCTAGTAGCATTGCAGGAGATAGTCCTTGAGTAGTCTAGGCAAGAAGCGATTAGAAACCTTATGGGCTATCCGTCGATATTGCGAAAGACATCCTTATCTGCAATCATCGTAGGCACCTAGCGTGCCATATCAGCGCTTCAGCGCTTACTACAAACTTTCTAAGACAACTTAGTGAGTAACCCTAAAAAGCGTTTTGTATTGGGTGTCAGCAGCGTGCGCCGATACGCATCAGCCGCTTTCTTAATTCCTTCCGCTTGGGTTGGATAAGGATGAATCGCACCACTGAGCTTACTCAACCCGACATTTCCCACAATCGCCGTTGTCACTTCACTAATCATCTCTCCTGCATGAGGAGCCACGATTGTCGCCCCCAAAATTTTATCTGAACCTTTCTGATGATGAATTTTGACAAATCCGTCCTCTTCCCCATCCGCGATCGCACGATCTACCGTATTAAATGGTATCTTAATCGTATTCACATTAATTCCCTTGGCTTGGGCTTCATGTTCATACATGCCAACATGGGCAATTTCAGGGTCAGTATAAGTTACCCAAGGCATAACTAAATCACTGAGTTTAGAGCGCCCTAAACCAAAAGGAGAAAATAAGGTATTTTTAATCACAATTCGCGCCGCTGCATCCGCTGCATGGGTGAATTTCCATTTCATACAAATGTCACCGGCGGCATAAATATTGCGATTGGTTGTTTGTAGATAATCATTGACTTTTATCCCTTTGCTATGGTAATCTACGCCAACAGCATCTAAATTTAACCCTTCTACATTTGGCGCACGCCCTGCACCCACTAAAATTTCATCAACAATCGTGGACTCATCCTGACCATTACAGGTATAGTGCAGTAACTTTCCCTCATCCATCTTGACTGCCCGTTTCATCTGACAATCTAAGACTAAGCGAATGCCTTCCTTTTCAAACTTATGCTGCACAATTTCTGCGGCATCAGTATCTTCTTTATTTAAAATGTGAGAATGGCGATGGAAAAGAATCACCTCACAGCCTAAACGACGGAATGCCTGCGCCAATTCACACCCAATTGGTCCCCCACCAATGACTGCAAGGCGTTTAGGGCGTTCGGTTAAAGAAAAGACAGTTTCATTGGTCAGAAATCCTGCCTCTTCTATGCCCTCAATGGGTGGTCGTACAGCCCTAGCCCCCGTCGTAATCACGGCTTTTTTAAACCGCAGAATTTTATCCCCAACGGCAATTGTATTGGAACTTTGAAACGACCCTTCTCCTAAGAAAACATCAATATTATAGGTTTGTTTAAATCGTTTGGCTGAATCATGATGACTAATTCGGGCTCGTAGCTTCCGCATCCGTGCCATGACTGCTGGAAAATCAATATCAATGTGTTCAGGAGGACGAATCCCAAATTCTTCAGCTTGTCGCATTTGGGCGACAACACGGGATGAGCGAATAAGACATTTAGATGGCACACATCCGACATTTAAGCAATCCCCACCCATAAGATGGCGTTCAATTAAGGCAACTTTTAAACCAATATCCATCCCAGCCGCACCGGCGGCGGTGACTAATCCCGCCGTTCCTGCACCAATTACGACGAGATCATAACGCTCAGCGGGTTTTGGATTAACCCAATCGGGTGGATGCACATGGGAAACCAATTGCTGGTTATATTCATCCATTGGGGGGACAATTACTCTCTCAGATGCTGATGTCATCAGTTACTCCTTAATTAATAGTGATTGGAGATTAGGAAAACGGTGATTTTTTTATTCTCTCACTTTGGTCGGGGCGGGTTTAGTTACATCTGGGTGGCAATAAAAAGATAGTGGTGAAACCCGCCCCTACACACTCAAAACTTTAGTTACTTAGGGGTGACAAAAAAAGATAGTTGTAAAACCCGCCCCTACTTATTGGAAACGCTTTCATTTAGAACAGGATCATCCGAGACTTTTTCATCTAAGGCTTTCCTGGCAACTTTAGTAACATATAAGGTTACAGCGACAGTGGCGATAAATCCAATAATCCGAATCGTCCATTGTACCGCCGGATTAGTGGGTTGTGCTTCTGTCCCCACCATTGCCAGACTACCCGCCAAAGAACCAATATAAACATACATAATGGTTCCAGGAATCATACCAACAGAACCCAAAAAGTAGTCTTTCAACGAAACCCCCGTTAACCCATAAGCGTAGTTTAATAGGTTAAAGGGAAACACAGGCGACAATCGGGTTAAAAGAACAATTTTAAATCCTTCCCCACCCACCGCCTCGTCAATCGCTTTAAATTTTTTGTTCCCAGCAATTTTCTGCGCTACCCAACCCCTCGCCAAATACCGCCCCACGAGGAAGGCGGCGGTTGCTCCCAGGGTGGCGCCAATGAAAACATAAATAGAACCTAAAACGACGCCAAAGACAACACCCGCACCTAGGGTGAGGATGGAACCCGGTAGGAATGCTACCGTGGCAATAATATAGAGTATGATAAACGCGATCGCACCAACCGAACCCAGGTCTTGAATCCATTGCAAGGCGTTGCGTAACCAGGCTTGGGGATTGAATCCTGAACCCATTACTGGTTCCTGGGCGCAGGCGGGATCTGTGGCAATAAGTAATGTTGTACCAACCGCCAGTAGCGTGAATACCGCTAACTTCAATAGCTTTCTCAGGTTTCGGGGACGGAATTGGCGTTTCATCCGCTTGTCTCTCCTCAGTTTACCTCTTCTGGTTCATGCGCCACTGTAGGTGCATCGTTATCATCATCCTATGCTGATACTCTGAGAATTCCCTGAAAATAGACGAAATGAATGATGAATAATTAATTATAAATCTGAATTGCCTATAGTCTATTCCCTGTTCCCTAAAGAAATATTTGACTAAATGACCAATGACAAATAACAAATGACGAAAAACATGAATTTTGATATCAATCTATTTACACCCGTTCAAGTGGGCGCTTATGAATTGCCCAATCGCATGGTTATGGCGCCCTTAACCCGGATGCGTGCAGGTGAGGGAAACGTACCCAGAGAAATAAATGCCACCTATTATGCCCAGCGTACCTCTGCAGGATTAATTATTTCTGAAGCTACTCAAGTGTCCCAGCAGGGATACGGATACGCTTATAGCCCAGGAATCCACTCACCCGAACAAGTGGAAGGCTGGAAGTTAGTTACTCAGGCGGTGCATGAGAGTGGGGGACGTATGTTCTTACAACTGTGGCACGTCGGGCGCATTTCCCACCCCTCAATGCAGCCTAATGGTGAGCTTCCCGTTGCACCGAGTGCGATCGCGCCTGAAGGAATGGCGAGTACCTATACTGGCGAGCAACCCTTTGTCACCCCTCGTGCTTTGGAAACCGAGGAAATTCCCACAATTGTGGAACAATATCGCCAAGGAGCAAAAAATGCTTTAGCGGCTGGATTTGATGGGGTGGAAATTCACGGTGCTAACGGTTATTTGCTCGATCAATTCCTCCATGATGGGTCAAATAAGCGCACGGATCAATATGGCGGATCAATTGAAAATCGCGCTCGTTTACTCATGGAAGTTACCGAAGCTGTAGTCAGGGTTTGGGGTGCGGATAAAGTGGGGATTCGCCTCTCGCCTGGTGGAACGTTTAACAATATGTCTGACTCCAACCCAGAAGCCTTGTTTAACTATGTGATTTCCCAACTCAATCCCTTTAATTTAGCCTATCTCCACATCATTGAACCGAGAATCCAAGGGAATGAGACGGTTGAAGATGAGGGTAAGGGATTAGGAGTGCGTCATTTTCGTCCTATTTACAACGGAACCTTAATTACAGCAGGTGGTTATACCCGCGAGACGGGAAACGCTGTGCTCAAGGAAGGAGAGGCGGATTTAGTGGCGTATGGTAGGCTGTTTATTGCCAATCCTGACTTGCCCAAGCGGTTTGAGGTGAATGCTCCCCTGAACGCCTATAACCGCTCTACCTTTTATGGAGGTGACAAGCATGGATATACTGATTATCCGTTCTTAGAGGAGTCTCGGCAAGCCAGTTAATCAAGAGCGCGATCGCATTGGGGTAATCAGACGCGCCATGGCGCGTCTCTACATTGCTCCCCCTGCTCCCCCTGCTTCCCTATTTCTTGGAGCAGTAACAAAGGCGCGATCGTGTTCGGCTTTCTGCAAGTCTCAAGCCTAAGCCAGACTTCTATACTTGGAATAGAGAGTACAGAAATCTTTACAATAATAGCTATGGCTCCCAATCCCAAAATAATGAATAGCGTCGAGCAGCTTGGCTATCGTGTCACCGTGGGTGATGTAGCCGCTAAGGCGGGATTAAATATCAATTTAGCCGAACGAGGATTACTGGCGCTAGCATCCGATGCAGGTGGACATTTGCAAGTCGCCGAGTCAGGTGAAATTGCCTACCTGTTTCCCAAGAACTTTCGGACAATCCTGCGAAACAAATTCATCCGGTTGCGATTGCAGGAATGGTGGGCAAAAACTTGGCGTGTTCTATTCTACCTGATTCGGATTTCCTTCGGGCTTCTACTCTTATTCTCAATTGTCCTAATTTTTCTCGCCATTTCGATTATCTTCATCAGTATAAGTTCCAACAGTGATAGTGATTCGGGTGGTGGCGGTAACGGTGGTTCTAATCGAGGCGGTGGCATGATTTTTATGCCTCACTTCTGGATTGGGCCCGATATGTTTTGGTTTTTTGACCCGGGTTACGAACGCCATCGGCAACGGCGCACCTCCTGGAATTCTAATCAAAGTCAGCATAAGAATTTTCTGGAGGCAATTTTCTCGTTTCTGTTTGGTGATGGTAATCCCAATGCCGATTTAGAAGAACGTCGTTGGCAAGAAATCGGCACAGTGATTCGCAATTCAGGCGGTGCCGTTACAGCGGAACAGATTGCTCCTTATCTTGATGATATTGGCACAGGATATCAACGGGAGTATGAAGACTATATGTTACCCGTTCTCAGCCGTTTCAATGGGCGTCCGGAAGTCAGTCCCGATGGAGAGATTATCTATCACTTCCCCGACTTACAGACAACAGCGCAACAGCAGCATCCTCAGCCTGTTTCATCTTACCTACAAGAACAGCCTTGGCGCTTTAGTGCTGCCACGAGTGGGCAAATTATGCTGGCAATTGGTTTAGGGGGAGTGAATATTATCGGTGCTTTTATGCTGGGTTCTCTGTTAAGAGGCGAAATTGCTGCCGAGATAGGAGGATTGGTTGCTTTTGTCGCGTCAATTTACTGGTTTTTACTGGGTTACGGGATTGGGTTTTTAGCGATTCCTCTGATTCGTTATTTCTGGATTCAACAGAAAAATAGTAAAACCGCCGCCCGGAATCAGAAACGACAGCAGGAAGCATTAGCACTGGCTCAACCTGATGCCGATTTACAGAAAAAGCTGGCGTATGCTCAGCAGTTTGCGGCGCAAAATGTAATTGGGCAAGAGGATTTGGTGTATACCAGTGAACAGGATTTACTGGATCAAAATTTGCAACGCAAAGACCAAATTGATGCGGAGTGGCAACGTCGTTTAGATTCAGGTTCTTAGGTAGATAGAGCGGGTTTTGTTGTGTACTTATAGCACGACGAGGATACGTTAGGACATCAGTTAATCCCAACAGGGAACAGGGAACTACACAGACAGAGCCCAGACTTCTCCTACGAAGTCGGGGTTCTTGCTTGAGGCTCAAGAAAAATGTACCATTGCTTCCCCTGCTCCCTACCCCCACCACAAGACTTATTCAGCAGCCCCCAATTATTTAACCCAGCCTTGAATTTCCGTTGAAGTGAGTCCCCGTTCTAATTTGGCGCATTCTTGTTTGGTGGCGTCTAAGATATGTTGCATCGTCACGGGTTTGCCAAAGATGGCGTCAGCTTCATCAAATAGGAGAATCGCCCCACCGGTTTCAGCGGCGTCAAAGATACGGCGTAGATTTTTCTCGGTTTCACCGATATATTTACTAATTACTGCAGATAGGTCTATGGGATATAAATCTAAGCGTAAGGCATTTGCCAAAACTTCCGCCGCCATGGTTTTCCCTGTACCACTTTGTCCGGCAAATAGGGCGCTGATACCCAAACCCCGATTACTTTTCTGGGCAAATCCCCATTCGGTATAAACTTTAACCCGTTGGCGCACCTGATTCACCATATCTTTGAGGAGTTTAAGTTCGGGTTCAGGTAAAACAAAATCATCCCAAGTGGCGGTAGGTTCTAAGCGTTGGGCTAAATCTTCTAAACGGGGGCGGGATTGGATGCGACAGATATCCCAGAGGTGGGAGGTGAGGGGTGAAGGTTGGGGTTGGGTGTCAGGGGGGGTTTTTTTACGCCCTTTGGCTTTGGGTTGGTTTTCCAGTTGGGCGATATCAGAATGGAAGGCGATGCAGGCGGTTTGGATATCGGTGTGGGTGAGGTTGAATTGGGCGACGATGGCGGGGATTTCCCCATTGAGTTGGGAGGCGGTTTCGCCTAGGTGGGTGTGCCAGAGGTGGAGTTGTTCGAGATGGGTGAGGGCGGGGATATCGTAGGTAATAAAGGGGCGTTGGGCAGAGGGGAGGCGTTGGGGGGTACTGATAATTAGGGGGGTAGTAATGTCTTTGAGGAAGTGGCAGAGTGCCTCCATAAGGGGGATATGGCTGGTGTTGAATTCCTGGCAATCTAGGAAGAGGATACTTTGGGTGAGGATAGCATCGCGGTGCCAACGGCGGATGAGGTGAGAGACTTCCGGGAGAGAGGTGGGGAGGCGATGGGCTTCGAGGCGTTTGAGGGGGCGATTGAGCAGGGAGGCGACGGTGGTGATAATGGCAGAGGCGGCGCTGGGGGTAGTATTACACAGTTGGATGATGGGCAATGGTTGTAGAGACGTTGCATGCAACGTCTCTACAGATGGAAGGCGAGGGGCAGTAATGGGGGATTCAACACCCGCCGCGACGGTGGATTCCCCTAGAGTATTAGGATTAGTCTGCCATAACTGGGCGATGCGATCGGCGATTTGTTGATGAGACGGTTGCAGCGTCGCCGGAATCGGCGTGTCTACGGGTTGAATCAAATGCATCAACTGGGTGTCTTGATAGGGTTGACCCAAAAGATACAGCAAAATACTATTATCCAGTTGCAGGGGGCTGAGGGGAAGCGGCACAGAGGATTCGGTATTCACCAGTTGCCAATACTGTAGGGGGGCGGAAAGGGAAAGGGCATTCATCGCATCATCGCCACCAAAGGAGACAGCGGGATTGCCAAACAGGTGCAGGGCGAGGTTAAAGGTGGGATAGGGGTACTGGGGGCTACCTTGGGCTTCGATGCAGAGTTGGGGAAAGTAGGGAATTAAGGCAGAAGCGGCGCATAAAAGTAGGGTGTTGCGTTCAAAGGGGGTGAGGTGGAAGGTGGTGCACAGGTGGGTGAGGGCGAGGGGTGACAAGCAGCTCAAAAGCTTGACAGACAAAGCATTTTCCCCCTCAAGCTTCAAAAAGATGAGAGCTTATTGACAGGTTTATTGAGAATAAAAAGGTAAATGAGAATGATAATCACAGAGAGTAAGTACCAGCTCGCCTACCGAAATGGAGCGGCTTTATAGCAGTACGCTCTTGCGTAGTTACAGTACAAAGGTTCTAATTTGCTTTGAATAAAGTCTTCATTTCTAATGTATAAATACACGCCTAGCACAGCGCTATAGTAAATTTATACTACATTCCCAGAAAGTATTATTCCGTAATAAGCAAGAGCTCTCACCCTCCCAAAAATCTTTGATATCGCAAAGAATTAAGGCAATAGAAAATATTGCGCCTGAGAGCCTTTCAACTTTTGGGCTGGTGGGAACTTCAGCCGAAAGTACTTTGTAAACTTTTCCAAAAACTTTACAAATAATGGGTGTGTTTTGTGGTAAAAAAGAGCGGTCTAGCTATGTTAAAGTAAACCGCTCAATCAATAATGTTACCACAATTCTATCACAGTTGTCTTAAGAATTATTTAAGTGAGTCTCAACTCCTTACCCTGGAAATTTTACTTTGGCTGCTTCAAGCACATAAAGAAGTCAAGATTGAGAGATTAGCCGCGCTATTTCCTGTACCCATCCTCTATCAAAGTAGAAGAAAACATCTGCAAAGGTTTTTAGTTCTTCCCAATCTTAGTCTACCATTAATTTGGTTTCCGATACTTAAATATATATTAAGAACTCAAGTTCCTCTCGGAAGTCGTGTTATTCTAGCTATAGATAGAACTCAATGGGACAGCAATAACTTATTAATGGTTGCTGTGATTTGGAAAAAACGTTCCTTCCCAGTATATTGGCAATTTTTGGATAAAGCGGGCAGTAGCAATATATCCGAACAAATAGCAGTTATTCGTCCAGTCTTAAAATTGCTTTCCCGTTATCAAGTTGTTATCATCGGAGATCGGGAATTCCGCAGCGTTGAACTAGCCTACTGGCTGAAGACAAAGAAGGTATTTTTTGCATTGCGGATCAAGCAAGATACTTATATCCGTCAATCAGAAGGAAACTATCAACAGCTAAGTGAGTTGGGTTTAACTCCGGGGATGAAGTTATTTCATTCGGGAGTTAATTATACAAAGAAAAAGG
>NZ_JAVJRX010000002.1:0-28585 GCF_040219735.1 Coleofasciculus sp. G1-WW12-02
TCAAGCCATCCGTTTGTGAAAGGGCTGATTCCATTAGATAACCTTGCCTTGACTCTCCGCTGTCGCTCCGATTCAAGACAAAAGCTAAGAAGTATCAGGAGTAATATTAGTAAAACTTATCACCATAAATCCCAAAGAGCCACAGTGGTGGCAACAGACCAGATTCAAGTGAGTGGGTCTGACCCCCAAGGGAATTCCAGTGGTATCGCCGCGCAAGTTAACTCAGGTGCCACAGGCAATGCCGGGAATTTGACCCTGGAGACAGGAGAACTATTGGTCAGCCAGGGGGGTCAGATAGGGGTGTCAACCTTCGGAGAAGGGAATGGGGGTGAGTTAAAGGTCAATGCCAGCCAAATTGAGTTAAATGGTAGAAACCTGAAGGGGTGACAAGCAGCTCAAAAGCTTGGTAGACAAAGCATTTTCCCTCTCAAGCTTAAAAAAGATGAGAGCTTATTGACAGGTTTATTGAGAATGAAGAGGCAAATGAGAATGATAATCACCTGCATGAGGCGAGAGAAGTATTTGAATTTTAGACCAAGAACAGTTATTTGCGTAGAGAATACGCCAATTTATTTTGCTTTTTTAGTTTAAAATTGGTCTAAAATCAGATTATATGAGGTTTTAATATAAGCTGTTCGGCATTTAAATTAGCATACCTCAATTCCCAGGAATGTAACAGGTAACAGGGAAGACAGAATTTAAACGTGTATTAGCTTATAGAGTTTGAAAAGATTGCTAGGCGAAAATACTAATCAAACGCATCGCTTTTAAACCTTGTTGAAAATAAGGAAGCTTCGAGCGATTAATGCCCATAATTTTCTCGACAATAGCTCGACAAAAATCCCATCCAATAATCCAGGTAAGTCCATAAAGACCAATCCAAAAGTTGCTGTGCCGTCTCTGGCTTCTGGTCACTTCTTTAAGACGACAAACATATTTTTCTTGATTTGAACAGCGAGTTGTATTTCCTTTTAATGAAGATAGAGTATAAGCCATGGCTATTAATAAGACTAAACGATTCAAGCGCTCAGTCGATGCCTTCGTTCCTTCCAAGTTATAGCCACCCGTCTTGCAATCTTTAAATAAGGCTTCTATTCCGCTGCGAGCTTTATACACCTGAATAACATCATCAATGGCATTTAAATTAGTCAGAATATACCAGCCTTCTTTTTCAGATGAACCCCGATACTTTCGTTTCCAGTAAGCCGCCAAGCAAAATGTACCAAAGCCCTTTTTCTTTGTATAATTTACTTCCGAATCAAATAATTTCATGCCTGGGGCTAAACCCAAGTCACTCAGCCGTTTATAGTTTCCTCCTGATGGACGAACATAAGTATCCTTTTTGAGCCGCAACGCAAAAAATACTTTCTTTGTCTTCAACCAATAAGCTAGCTCGACGCTGCGGAATTCTCGATCTCCGATAACAACAACTTCATAGCGGGAAAGCAATTTTAAGACGGGACGAATAACTGCAATTTGTTCGGATGTATTACTGCTGCCTGCTTTGTCTAAAAATTGCCAATATACGGGAAAGGCTCGTTTCTTCCAAATCGCCGCAACCATCAACAGGTTATTGCTGTCCCATTGCGTTCTATCCACAGCTAGAATAACACGAGAAGAATAGGGAATTTGAGTTCTTAATATATATTTAATTAAAGGAAACCAGATTAAGGGTAGACTAAGATTGGGTAGAACTAAAAACCTTTGTAGATGTCTTCTCCTACTTTCATATAGGATGGGTACAGGAAAGAGCGCAGCTAATCTCTCAATTTTGACTTGTTTGTGTACTTGCATCAGCCAAAGTAAAATTTCCAGGGTGAGTTTTTGAGACTAACTTAAGTAATTATTTAGACAACTATGATAGAATTGGGGTATCATTATTAATTGAGCGGTTGACTGGAATAAACATAGACCGCTCTTTTTTACCACAAAATAAACCCATTTCTTGTTGATTTTTGGAAAAAGTCAAAAATTTATTTTCTCTGGCTTTTACTCTGAGCGATACGTTCCTTCTTACTGAAGTTCCCCCAGCCGAAAAATCGCTTCGCGATCGCAAGAGCTACTTCTGTACGATTTTTGAGGGGGTGAGCGCTCAAACCACTACGGGATAACGCTTTAGCCAGGGTATAGTACATTTGCACAGGTAAACTTCAGATTTTGTTTTGGTAGGCGAGCTGACACTCACTCTTTCTTTTTCAGTTAATGATTATCATTCTCATTCGCCTGATCATTCTCAATAAACCTGTCAATAAGCTCTCATCTTTTCAAGGCTTGAGGGGGGACATGCAATGTAAGCCAAGCTTTTGAGCTGCTTGTCACCCCTTCAGGGCTACAGGTTTACCAGTTGAAACGGGGACAGGTGGCAGGACAAAGTTTAATCGTACCCGTTTAGGTTTACCGAAAACCCATTGGCTGGATGCTGCAAGTGTAGGACAATCAACCCCAGAAAATCTAATCACTCGAAACATTAATCCCTTGGTGATCAAGGCAACAGGACATGGAAATCGGCAAATGGCACAAATCAATAAATTTGGCTTCCCGCGTCAGAAGAAAAATGGCAGTCATAGCGTTAGAACTCGCACCAAAGAGTTTCATGGATTTAAGACAGGCGATATTGTCCGCGCCATTGTCCCCACCGGGAAAAATCAAGGAACACATGTTGGGCGAGTAACAGTAAGAGCCGGTCGGGTCTTTGACTTGACCACAACCCAAGGGAAACTGCAAAGCATCAACTGGAAGTATTTTGAGCCAATCTGGAAAACAGATGGTTATGCTTATGTCCACAAAATCCAGAGATGTCCATTGATGCGAGCGATTAGAGGAATAGCGATCGCGCCGTTACTTTTTTGTCCGATTCCACGGGAAAACAAGAATACAAAAGCGGATGCCTTTTACTAGGAGGCTTTTATGACGGTCAATTCAACAGTAAGATGGATACTTATACCAATCTCTAGCCTTACCCTCTCAACCTGCCTAACCCAGAATACCCTAGCCCAATCCCCACCACCACCGGGCGTCACCCTTCCCCCAGAAACACCCGAAACCATCGAACAAACGATTCCGCAACCCCCCGCCTCACCCTTTCCCTCAGAACCCCCAACACCCCCTCCCCAACCCCAACTGCAAACCCCACCCTCCCAACCCCCACCAGATATTACCTCCCCAGAAAGCGATCGCGATCGCATCTTGATCAAAACCATAGAAGTTCTCGGCAATACCGTTTTACACCCAGAAATTACCGCCTTAATCGAACCCTATCAAAACCAAGAAGCCAGCTTGGAGGACTTACTCAACCTCCGCTCAACTATCACTCAACTCTACATTGAAAACGGCTACGTCACTTCTGGCGCCTTCCTGGTCAATAATCAAGAACTTAGCCAGGGTGAAGTCCAAATCCAAATCGTCGAAGGGGAAGTCGAAGAGATTGAAATTACTGGATTAAACCGCCTCCGGGAAGGCTATGTCCGCCGTCGCCTGGAACTCGCCACCCGTCCCCCCTTAAACCAACAACGCCTAGAAACCACCCTCCAACTCTTGCAACTCAATCCCCTATTCCAACAAGTCAACGCCGAATTAACCGCCGGGAATACCCCAGGGCAAAATATCCTACAAATTCAACTCCAAGAAGCACCCGCCTTTGGCGCCGGTATCGCCACCGCCAATAACCAATCTTCCAGCCTAGGTTCTGTGCAGAATAGTATTAACGCCAGTCATAATAACCTCTTGGGATTTGGCGATCGCATCAGCGCCACCTACGGCATCACCTCAGGAGTCAACCTCTACAACCTCAACTATACCCTTCCCCTCAATGCCCGCGACGGCACTTTAACCCTAAGCTATAGCAATACCGACAGCCAGATTATCGAAAAACCCTTCGAGGATATAGAGATTAGAGGCGAAAGCCGCAACATTTCCGCCAATTTCCGCCAACCTCTGATCTACACCCCAGAACGAGAATTAGGAATTGGTGTAGCGTTTGACTTGCGTCGCAGCCAAACCTATATCCTGGATGATATTCCCTTTTCCTTCTCCGAAGGTCCTGAGGATGGGGAATCTAAAGTAAGCGTAATTCGATTTTATCAAGATTGGGTCAATCGTAGTCCTGGACGAGTCTTAGCCGCGCGATCGCAATTTAGTTTTGGCATTGATGCCTTTGATGCCACGATTAATGATATCGGCATCGATGGGCGATTTTTTACCTGGATTGGACAATTTCAGTGGGTTGAACAATTATCCCCCCGCGCCTTACTCGTCGCCCGAATTAATACCCAACTCACCCCCGATGCTTTACTTCCCCTAGAACGCTTCACAATCGGTGGTGTGGATACCGTCAGAGGGTATTCCCACAATCAACGGGTGGGCGATAATGGGATTATGGGTGCCGTGGAGGTTCGTCTGCCTGTGACCTCAAATCCTAATATACTCCAATTATCCCCATTTTTTGAAATTGGCACCGTTTGGAATAACCAAGGCATTACCCTTGAACCCGCCACGATTGCTGGCTTGGGACTGGGGTTAAACTGGTCAATTACACCAGATTTATTATTACGCCTCGACTATGGCATCTCGTTAATTGACGTTGATGATGAAGGGGACTCGCTGCAAGACAACGGACTCTATTTTTCCCTGCATTATCAACCGTTTTGAGGTGTCTTCGTTGTTTCCATAGCCTACTCCGTGCTGAAGACTTGGCATTTTTTTTTGTGTTCCACATTGCACTTTTCTGCAATGGTAACTGTATTAAAGAGCAACAGAAAGTACAAAATTAAGCAATTAACTTGGCACAAAGGAGTATAGTTTCAGCCAGTTTCCTAGTTTATCGTAGTAATTGAATTACTGCTATAGCGGAATAAAGGTGAGATAAGCATGACTCGAAATCTCTATGCACTGCTCGTTGGGATTAACGAATACCCTGAACCCGTCTCTCGCTTATCTGGCTGTGTGAACGACATTTTAGCCGTAGAAGAGTATTTGAAAGAGCGTGTGGCTAAAGATGGATGTCAACTTCATCTACACAAGCTCTTAGACCAAGATGCCACCCGTCAAGCAATTATTGATGGCTTCCGACAACATTTGTGTCAGGCGGGAAGCAATGATATCGCTCTCTTCTACTACAGCGGTCATCGCGGTCAAGCAACAACACCTAAAGAGTTTGAGCATTTAGAGCCAGATCTACTACAGGAAACGTTAATTTGTTATGACAGTCGGACTAAAGGAGGCTGGGATTTAGCAGATAAAGAATTGGGATACTTGATTGCTCAAGTCGCAAAAAACAATCCCCATATTTGTATTATCCTGGATTCTTGCCATTCGGGTTCTGGGACAAAAGACCCGTTGCTAGAGACAAAAGTGCGTCGCGGTTCGATCGATCGGCGTGAACGTCCACTTGATAGCTACATTTTCCAGCCGGAGGAGTTAGAAAGTATATGGCTTCCTTGTAGTAACTCTGAAAAACACCGCAGTGGTTGGAACTTACCCCAAGGACGCCATATTCTCCTAGCAGCTTGTCGGGACTTTTAAGAAGCAAATGATGAAAATAAATAACGAACGCCGGGGAGCATTTTCTTATTGCTTGATGGAGACGTTACGCAATAATGGCAACAAGTTAACCTATCAAGATTTATTAAAGCAAACTCAGTCCTTACTCTACAGTTATTTTAATCAGCAATCACCGCAGCTTGAAGTCTATTCTTCAGATGGTGAAAATGATGAAAACCAGCTTTTTTTAGACTAAGCCTTACTAATAACAGCGATAAAATACTTTACTGTAATGTATTTGATTTATCGGGGCTTTTCGCCGTTAAGGCTGCTTTCTTTGAGACTACTTTGCAGATAAAACCAAACAGTCAATCACATTTTTCAAGGCGATTGAAGAACAGCATACCAAAATTGTTATTAAAACAGGGTATTACTGAGTACAAAGATATTTTCAAGTTAATCGTTAGTACTGAAGATTTTGAGGCAAAATTAATGGAGCAGGATAAACTTGATGCCCATCGAGAAAAATACCAAACAAGAAGTTTATATAAGCAAGGGACTTTGAATCGTTTCATGGATCGGGTTCAAAATCGTGACGTTGGAAGTGCAAGCGAAGAAATGTATGAGGATTGGTACACAGAGCAAGTTGTAGTCACCACAGTCCACCCTTTAGATTCAATGGCAAGCCAAAAGTAACCAAATTAAGGGTGCGTAACGCTTCGCTAACGCACCCTTACCCTAGTAGATCAAGTCCTCATTAGAGGACTAAATGTTTACCCCCTTTCCAAGAACTTCTAAAAGAAGCAATCGTTCACTGTAAGAATTGCTTTGATGTCGTTATCACCTTGCGAAGTGATTTTGAAGCTCAATTTAAAGATGGTATACTCAAAAATTTCTGGGATGATGCTAAGTTTATCATCATGCCGATGACTCAGAATGAATTGCGAGAAGCGATTGAGAAACCAGCGGCGGAAAAAGAAATAGTTTTTGAGCCTCCTAGTTTAGTAGATCATCTCATTAACCAAGTCATACAAATGCCAGGAGCATTACCGTTGCTTTCTTTCGCTTTGAGTGAATTATATCTAAACTATATGGAGGAAAATAACCAATTCACTCGAAATAACCGAGCCTTAACAGAAGACGATTATAAAAAGATAGGAGAAGTCTTTGGTTGTATAACTAAGCGTGCGGATAAAGAATATGATGCTCTAGTTCAAAACTGGGATCAACTGCAGAAGTGGAAAAATGAACAGGAAGAAAATTTAATTTTACAACGCAAGTTAACTCCTGTAGCGAATGATTGGCAGGAGGTAAATGAGCGAGAAGAGGCGAGAAAAAAACAATCTAAAGTTAGCCTAAAATACTTATTTTATCTTTTAGAACAATTAGAAGCTATTTTTATTTCTAAAACTCAGCATAAAATTCGCAATTTTAAAAAATATCGTCGAGCTAAACAGCAATCAAACGACTCCTCAAAAAATTACCTTTGGCACAACGATCCTCGACTGGCTCCGTTAAATTTATTCCTGGATTACCCAGACAATTGGTTCAATAAAACTGAAGATGAGTTTGTACGGGAAAGTGTCATCCACAAAGGGAGAAATACTTATCGGTTTTGGTTGCGTGTTGCTTTGATAGGAGCGGGATTAGTCTTGTTAACAGGTTGGGCTGTGTGGGAGCAAAGACAGGCGAAAATTCAAGAGATGCTGGCGTGGAGAGAATCCGCAGAAGGTAACTTAAAATCCGATCGCGATATCCGCGCCTTTCTCTATATTTTACGGGCAGTCAAGATTTCTAAACACCCACTGCTTCGGTTTCGCCCACCTGATACCGAGACCGAGTTAGCCGAAGTTCAAGAAACGATGTACAAGGCTTTTTATAGCGTAAAAGAACGCAATCGGATAGAGAGCGATCGCGCGACGTTTGATCAGGTAGCTTTCAATCCAAAAACTAACGAATTGGTAACCCTTGGTGATGGCGACACAATTCGACTTTGGGATAAATCAGGTAATCAAGTTGACCAATTCTCAACAGGTCAAATGCAGGTATATAGTGTAGCATTCAGTCAGGATGGCAAACGATTAGCAACGGGGGGCGGAAATGGTACTGTTAAACTGTGGAATCTGAAAAAGGATGGCACTGTCGATTACAATTTAAACAGTACAATTTGCCCAATTGCGAACCCAACAAATCCTTCTGGAACTAACCTAGAGAATCCTTCTGGTGCTAACCCAGCGAATATCTCTGGTGTAGTCTTTAGTCATGACAATAAGCTATTGGCAACCCTGATAGAGGGAAGAGATGCTCAGAATAATCCAACCACCACCATTAATTTATTGGACATTAAACAGGGCAAGTGTATCCCAAGGAATATCGCCAACACACCACTGGGTCAAGAAGGTCAACCTCCAAACAACCAACAGACAGCAACTCGTCAAAAAAAACCCACTCATAGTACCTACTCCAAACAACCAACCCACAGTCCCTATTAAAGACATAGCCTTCAGTCCTAATGAGAATCTAATCGCCACTATTGGACAAAATAATAATATCAGATTATGGGACATCTCAGGCGAAAAGTTGGGAGAATTTTCCACTGATCAAAGAAATGTCTATAGCTTAGCCTTCACCCCTGACGGTAAACTGGCAACCAGTGGTGATGAAGGCACAATTAAACTATGGACAATTCAAAATAACGGTATAAAAGCTACTCTCTCCAGTCAAGTACCAGAGGAAATTAAAACAGAACAAACCCTTCTCTACGATATCGCCTTCAGTGAAGATAAAAACTGGTTAGCCACCATTGGTGAAGATAGTGCTATTAGACTACACGATAGAAGTGTGCAATCACCCATCAAACGGATTTTTAACAAGCATATTGTAGAAATACCACCAATTGAAGCCAGTAATCAAACGATAACCGCCACAAGTGCTGTGTTTAGTCCTGATGGCAAGACAATGGCGACAATCGCAGGGGACAATACTGTAAAACTTTGGAATAATTTTGGTCAACAAATTGCCAGATTTAAAACAGATGCAGGAGAGGTTAAAAGTATCGCTTTTAGTCCAGAAGGGAATCTCTGGCTAACCAGTGGAGAGAACAGGGAGATCAGTATCCGAGATACATCAGGTGAGGAAATTGATAAAATATCCCTGCAAGATATACCCGCCTGTGATCAGGAAGACGATACTATTGAATCCGCAAACAATACGGATGAGAATACCGAATCATCATCCAATCCTATCACTCAGGTTGTGTTCGCTTTCATCGATACTAATGATGGGACTGAACCCGATGAACAAGACTGGGCATATAACCAACTTGAAGACGATGAATATGCTGGAATGATGACTACTTTTGAGGATGGCACAACGCGATTTTTATCCTTTCAAGGGAAAGACTTACAAAACGCTTCATTGAGTGAATATTGTACCGAACCATTCCCCCAGAATTTAGGACTGATTAAAGGTTTAGCCAGTAGTCCCGATGGGGAACATCTCGTTACGGTAGGAAAAGACGGCGACACTATCAATCTTTGGGATGAAGCGAGTGACGAATTTCAGCAACTTCCCATTCCTACAAAAGATAATGAGACATTCACCAGCGTAGCATTTAGTCCAGACGAAAAACGACTCGCGATCGCAAGTGCAAGTGCAGCGGAAGATGAGACGGGGTTAGTCCGGATATGGGATATCACCCAGAACGCCATTGTCGAACAATTTGACACCAGACAAGGAGAACTTTATAGTGTAGCCTTTAGTCCCTTAGATAGCAGGCAACTGGTTACCGGGGGAGGAGATGGTACTGTCAAGGTATGGGACATATCCAGTAACCGTCCGGCTCAATTATCGACCACACAGGGGACGATTCAACGTATGGAGTTTAGTCCGAATCAGAAACTCCTCGCCACCATTAATAAAAACAATCAACTCAACCTCTGGAATGTCCGAGAGGATGGTACATTAAGCTTAAATCCGGCTGCTGAAATCGTCCAACAGCAGCACGGAGGGGTGAAGAATGTAACCTTTAGTCCGGATAGCAAGACGTTGATTCTTGTGGGCAACGATGATACGATTAAGCTCTGGAATATGTCTAATAACCAAATTAATTCCTTTGTCACCCAGCAACAACAAATCCAGAGTCTCGCTGCTAGCCCCAATAAGCGGAAATTAGCCACAATTGGCAGCAATGGTATACTCAAGCTGTGGCAGATTCAGAATGGCAATCTTAGTCCCATAGATATCTCCAAAAGCCAACTGAGTCGATCACAAATCAATAGTTTAGCGTTTAGTGCCAACGGAAAACAACTGGCAACGGCACAAGGTAATATCCTGAAACTGTGGACTGTCTCATGGGGTAAACTATCCAATCAGTCAGTGGATCAATTCCAAACCCAGCAACCTATTCAAAGTGTAGCGTTTAGTCCCAACAGTAAGAAAGTAGCAACGGCTGGAAGTCAAGGGATGCTGAAACTATGGGATACCAACGGTAACTTACTTGACCAAATTCCTACACAGCAAACCAGTATTACCCGTTTAGTCTTTAGTCCCAATAGTAACATCATCGCCACCATTGGTCAGGATGGCACACTCAAACTATGGGATACATCGGATAAATCTGAGGCGAAACTGTCCCTAATTTCCACTCATCCGGATCAAGGTGTTGCAAATGTCGCCTTTAGTCAGGATGGCAAATTCCTAGCAATTGGTCGAAACAATGGCTCGATTGAACTGCGGCAACTGGGTGATGTGGACGCTCTTAAGGCAGAAATCTGCAATACAATCGGAGATTATTTTCAGAATAACCCTAATCGCCAACTTTGTGGTGGAATCGCTGTATCCACGCAGAGAATTCTGAGTCGGGGGGTGATAAACTCTTAGTTCCCAGTATTACCAATCCGGACAAGCAAGCCGGAGTGCAAGGAATCGCTGCTGGTGCTTTTCCCACCGCGATTGACGAACTCACGACATCCCTACAGCAAAACCGCAATGATCCCGAAGCCTTAATTTACTTGAATAATGCTCACATTGGCACTCAAAAATCCTACACCATTGCTGTATCGGTTCCCCTAGGGAATAATGTTCATCATGGATTGGAAGTTTTGCGCGGTGTGGCTCAAGCTCAAGATGAAATTAACCGAGAAGGGGGTATCAATGGTGTACTCTTGCGGGTCTTAATTGCTGATGATAACAACGATCCCAAAGTCGGTAAACAAATCGCCCAAGCATTGAGCAAAAATCCGGACGTGCTTGGGGTTGTCGGACACTTTGCCAGTGATGTCACTCTAGCGGCGGGAAAGGTTTATAAAGCCCATAAATTAGCCGCCATTTCTCCAGTTAGTACCTCTACGCAATGGTTTAAATCTCATTGGTATTCAGATCAATATATGTTCCGCACCGCACCCGACGATGATACCACGGCGACAACGTTAGCTGACTCTATGCTAAATAAACTCCAGGAGAAAAACGCGGTTGTTTTCTATAATTCTCAAAGTCAGTATAGCCAATCCCTGAAGTTAGCATTTAGTGATGCTGTGGGTTCAGCAGGAGGGCAAGTCTTACAAGAATTTGACTTGTCTGATCTTAATTTTGATGCCCAGAATAAGGTTCAAGAATCCACGCAGCAAGGCGCTAAGGTGCTGGTATTGTTGCTCGACAGGGAGGAAATCGACGACGCGATTGAGATCATCAAACAAAAGCGGGGGAACCATATCATTTTAGGGGGAGATGCGTTCTATGGTACGAAACTCTTGGAAGTTGCCCAGGAAGAAGAAAATGTCAAAGATATGATGATTGCAGTTCCCTGGCATATTAGCAACTCTCAGTCCAATTTTGCAGAAACATCAAGAAAGCTTTGGTGGGCAGATGTAAGCTGGCGCACCGCCCTCTCTTATGATGCTACCCAAGCGCTGATTGCCGCACTGAAGCAGAATCCCACTCGTCAGGGGGTGGCTGAAATCCTACGTTCAGAAAGCTTTAGTGTTGATGGGGCAACCGGTAAGGTACAATTTTTACCATCAGGCGATCGCAAAAATCAGTTAACCAATCCCTTAAGCCAACTCGTCACGATTGAGCCAGGTTCTCGTTCGGGTTACGGCTATGATTTTGTCATTCATCCATTCACTAGAAAAGAAAGCAACTCACAGCCTTGAAAAGGGGGTTTGTAGTAGCCACTTAAGTGGCTTCAAATGCTTAATTTCCTAGCACGAGGCGTGCTGACTACGAACAGATCGCAATCCGATTCTGACATCCCTGAATCTCCAGTTCCAGTCGCGGTTCTGGCTGATTACAGAATAGAACACCACGATAGCCACTCGCAACCAGAGTAAAGGATAACTGCTGACTCCCCCCGGCTTCCACCGTCGCGTCTCCTAAATTCACCTGACATTTTGTCCAATCCACACGCACATCTCGATGAGAGAGAATATCAGTAACTAACACTTGATGGGTTGATTTCATCACCTTAATCGCCAAGTGACGCACCGTAAATCCTATCACCCCCTTTTCAAACTCCTCCACTCTTATTTCAGGGGGTAATCCAGTAATAGTAAGTTGCTCCTGTGCACCTGTGCTCCTGTGCACCTCTGCTTCCTTGTCTCTCAAAGGACGTTCTATTGGCGCTAATGGGGGAACTACAGAGATAGCATCTGGATTAATTACCCACTCCTGCGCTTTTTTAATCAAATTAGACTGGAGTTTTGCCGCTTTCCTCAGCTTTCCTTGATTCGTCACATAATCAACCTGTTTTTTCTTCGTCGCTATCCAACGTTCCCGGGCAAATTGACGCTGTTGTTGGTTAGTGTCGTTGACAAATTCCTCGTAAAATGATAAGGTTTCAACCAGTAATCCCACTTTCTCCAGAGCAATTCCTATCTGTGGCATCAAGAGGTAGTCTTGCCCGTCTGGAGTAGATAAAACCCGCTCTTTCATAAATTGTTCATAGTGTTGGCGTTGCTCTTTGCTCAAGTTTTGGGGGATTAATCCTGAACCTGCCAATTCATAAACAATGTCGAAATTCAACGCGGCTTTTTCCTCGGTTGAACCGATGACATTAGGTAAATCGGTATTGAACAATTCGAGGGCGTCTTGCCAGTATTTCTGGCGGAAGAAATAGCGGAACAGTAGCCGCAGTAGCTTGATTTTGATCCCATCCCGCGTCGCGAGTCGAAAACAGTCTTTGACTTTGGCTAAATCATCTAACCCCACATAAACCACACAGGCTTGTTGGTATTCCTGCTTCATTTCCAACCCTTGGGCGACATAGCGCAGCCATCTGCGATCGCGGGGTTTGCCAGCTTGCCGCCATTGGTGGATAATCTGATCAGCATCGCCTGCTTGTGCTAAATACGCTAATCCTTCTGGCATGCCCACAGTAAAGGCTTTTGCCCGATGATAGTCTGGGGTTTGAGTTGCATTACTTTCGTCCCAATACTGTATCGCTTGGTGATAATTTTGAGCGCGATAGAAACAAGTCCCGGCTTGCACCTTTAATTCTGGGAAACCTCCTGAGGCTAAGGTGGCGAGAACTTCGCCAAACTGCTGCCATTGTGATGATGGTATTGGGGAATCGTGGGAAATTATTTCAATTCGATGGGCATATTCCTTAATTCCTTGCTGCCATTGTTTTTGCTGATTAACCTGTTGATTTCCCTGAATAACCCATGATTCATGACTGATAATATACCGAGTAAAATTATCCAGCGCGGCTAAATCATCAGGTGGTGTTACCATAAACCGCGCCAGGATGCACTCAGACGCTGATTGATGTTGGGGGTGCGAATCATACCAAGCGACTAATTCTGACCAGCACAGCCCCTGCCAGAAGCAATCCCACGCTTGATCGGATTCCCCCAACTCCAAAAAGCAATGACCCGCTTGTCGATACTGCCTCTCAAACTTCAGCGCCCAAGCCTGACAATAGTTCCCTTGAGTGACATCCCCTAAATCCCAATAGAATTGTTTGGCTCGGCGCAGTAAACTAGGATTTTGTCCATGTAATCCTTTAAGCTGAAATTCTTGCGCGATCGCACCAGGGTCATCTTCACGCATCGTCTCTACCATATTTGGCATACCCGGTGCTAGGGTTTTCACCTTATCTTGCCAACGGCTTTTGTGTTTAGCATGTCCTAACATTGCCTGTAACAAGGCTTCATCACTGGCATAGTGCCAAAGTTGGCGGTTTCCAGTTTCTGAATCAACGATAAATAAATAGTCTGTTGCTCGACTAGCCGCGACATAGAGTTTATTGAAAAAGTATTCTACCTTAACTTTTTGGTCAACGCCTTGGAGATTCCAGACATTATCGCTACACTCTTCACCAAATTTATACAATATCACCCGTTTAAATTCCAGTCCCTTGGCAGAAATGGCGCTTAAAACATTTTTTAGGGGTTCTGGGGATTGGGGATTGGGAATTGGGGATTGGGGATTGGGGCGCGAATGCTTCGCCTTTACGAATTCATGGGGATTGGGCGAAGCATTCGCGTTGAGATGTGAATAGAAAACCGATAGATTGGGGCGCGAATGCTTTGCCCCTACGAATTCATCCCCGGTTCCCGGTTCCCGATAATTTAACTGAGGAAAAATTTGAGACAAGACTTCATCCGCTTGGGCATAAGCGACTTCTTCCCCTTCCTCACAGGGAACAATGATAATCGTGTCTTTAATATAGGGGATTAATTCCTCAGCACTAATAGTTTGATTGAGGATAAATGTTTGGGGTTCAGGGAAATTACCCGGATGCCATGGGGTTTGAGGTTGGAGTTCTCTAATGTCAAAGAGAACGTGACGCCAAAGCTGAATTAAATTGGTGAATTGAACAATAGACAGACTTGATCGATAATTATAGGACAAGTCCTGAAAATTAACGGTCAACTTTAATTGATCAGCCGGATCAAGGGCGGTAATCACTTCGGCATTAAAAGCGGCTTGGGTGCTAGACCAATGGAATCCGGTTGGATTTAAGGTTTGAAAGGGATCACCAGCAAAGGCAAAGGGTAAGCTAAGAATGGGTTGGTATCCCAAATGGTATTGGGAAAACAGAGACAGCCGCATAATTAGCTGTAACTCTAGGCGGGTAAAGTCTTGGGCTTCATCGCAGAAGATTGCGGTATAGTCGGAATGATAACACTTCAATTCCAAGACTGTGGCAATTAAATCTTGGTCATCCCAGTAATCTAGTTCCGTGGTTAGATGCTTATACCAGTGTTGCCAAATGGTCTCATAGATTCCCTGGAATTTCTCCACATCAATCGTGCGTTCTTTCCGGGGAACTTCCTCCTGATAGTCTTCCGGCGTCATGTAGTCTGATTGACCATATCCTTTAATAAAACTGCGGATAATGTGCCAACAAATTTCTGGGGAATAGTGGCGGGATTCGGGGAGATGCAGGATCAGTTTGGCAAGGGCGGGTTCGGGATGGGTTCCCTGATACAATTGTTTGAATCGATGGAAGGAGATATAGTATTCAGGATTAAACCGTTTTCGTTCCTGGGGTGGAAGTAAGCTTAACAGGAATTTACCGAAGGGTTGAAAGGCGCGATCGCAGTTGGGGATGTCATCGCCGGGACTGCGTTCAGCGACAAAGCGGTGGTGGGAATGTAGGAGTCGGTTGACCCCATCTCTGGCAATTTCCAATAGCCGTTCATTGTAGGTGAGAAACAGGGGTTGACCCGGAAGCGGTTCAAGACGGCGATGTCCTTGGGGGGTATAGTGTTTACGGTAGCAGTAGTCGGCAAACAGATAAATCAGCATCGTGGACTTCCCACTACCCGCCCGTCCATTAATGAATAGGGGGAGTGAATCGGTTTGGGGGGTAGCGCCAGACACCAATTGGAGAATCTCCTCTTCTTCCGGGGAAAGGGCTAGATTTGCCTCTTTACCCCGTTCAATCGCCAACCAACTTTCCTCATCGGCTAATAGGTACGCCGGATAGGAACGACGGGCGAAGGGGGTTAATTCATGGATGGTTTGGGGTTGGGATAAATGGTTGGATGTGTTTGCACCGTTGAATAGGGTGGTGCGCTGTCCCACTTCTCTAATCTCGGCGCTGGAGGGGGGGTGATCAAAGGCGGCGATGAGAAACAGGACACCCCGAACACTCGCATCAGTGGTTTCAATTTGGCTGTAGAGGACGTAACAATTGTTTTCCCCCCACAGGTTGACATTTCCTGGAAGCTGGGGTTGATCAGGGGAAATGATTAGGGTGTCGGCGAAGCTATCGGTTTGGATGACACCACTGTAACCATTGCTATTTCCTATAGATGTCGCTGTATGGGTATTAATCTGGGAAATAATCTGATAGTAGGTTTTCCACGCCTGTTGCAGTTTAACGGTGGTAAACTGTCTCACCCATTCTTCGCTTTCATAGATCATCCAATCGTCCGGGACAATGTCTGGTTCCCATCTTGGTGGCTCCAGCCAAGGACGCAAGGTTTCTGGGAGTTCGGGTAAGGGTTCAACTGAGGGTTGCTCAGATTTGGCTTGGGTGAGCCAATCGCGAATCTGTTGTCGGTCAAGTTGGGGTTCCCAATGGGTCTGACCATAATGAATGGGGGCTTCGAGGAACTGTTCATAGTCGTGATCGCCCCGTTTAAAGATATCAATAAAGCACAACAGTTGCTGATTATCCAGATGCAGGATACGACCAATCAGTCGGCGGTTGAGGATGCGGCGCTTCAGGTAAGGATAAACCCGCTCAAACCGGGATTGCACTTCATCGAGTCGTTGAGTTTGCAGTTGGGTACATAGATCATTGATGCGATCGCCAATTCCATAGCGTTCTGCTTTCTCATTAAACTCACAGGTGCGATAGATGTACATTCAAGAGTTCCCGTTCTTGTGCTATATAAAACTCATACAATGGACGACATAATCGGACATTGATGTTTACTTACTGCTTCAACCAGGGCTGTCGGCAGCTTCCTGTCCACAGTCGTTAAGTTCCGAGCTAGCCACCCGTACTTTTTCTTTTGGTGCGTTCTCAGTAGGGGCGAAGCATTTGCGTGTCAAAAGTAATGCAAGTAATCGCTCATTGAACTCCGCCAATGCTTCGCCCGTACAAACGGCGGCGTTGCCATCACGACACTTAAGTGAACCGCACCCAAGAAGCGCGAAATACCCCTTCTATCTCTATTTTCCTTTAATGGAAAAAGTCGCGCCAAAGAGTTGAGTAACATTTTATTATACCGCGATGGGAGGTGAGGGCTGAGGAAACCTACGCATTAAACTGCTTTTTTGTCAAATCAGCCTCTGGAAAATTAGACTGTGCAACATACTTGTATTATTTAAATTTTTCTGAGGCGAGGGATGAAAAAATAACGCAACACTAAGGATTTGAAGCGTTTTTTATTCAAAAATGACTACAAAGAGAGCAGCATACGGTATTTAAATAAATGATACTACAACCTCAAACCCAGGTCAAATCATGCTTTAGCCGTGACGTTTTCTGCCAGCCCTAAGTCCCCTTGTCTTTAGAATATTAAAACTTAAACTTAAAACCTAAAAGTTTTCCTTATAACAGCCTGCTAATCCTCATTGAAAAAGGGAAAAGCGGATCAGCTTTTCCCTTTAAGCTTTATGGAAGGAATCAGTGTCTGGAATTGAAAGCACAACGGCTAAGTCGGCTAAAAAGAGTTAATTTTCAACGCTCGACCCAGAACTACTCACCAGGTCTTTTTCAATCAGCTTGCCTAAATTAGCCGATTCTAAGAGAGCTTGCCAATTTGCTCTGATCTCTGGATTGTCAGGATTGTTTTCCAGTAATTCAGCCAACGAACTCGCGGCTTCTGTCCAGACTCCAAACTCGGCATAAACGGCTGGCTTTTCCAGTTCTGTAGCATCGGCTAATTCTTGAGCCAGAGCATCTTCTTTGGGAATTCGCTTAATCCGTCCTTCAACAATTATATCTCCGGCTAAATCCGTTGGGTCGCAACTGACGGAAAAGAACCACTGGTATTCCTGACCAACTTTAACAAAAGCTTCATCCTCTGTAGCGGGTTCAGGAAGACTCACCGTAATAATTCCTGGCGTCTTATTTTCCAGAGAAACCTCCTGCTCATAAATGACCTCTGTGCCATTACCATTCAGTAATGTAAACGAGGCTTCCGTCGCTTTAGTTTTATCAACGGAAATTAAGAATTTAGGAGCAGCAGAAACAGTCGATTCGACGACAACTCCCTCTTCTTTTGACAACTCCTCTTCGTTAATTTCTGGTAGCAGAGGCGTTACAGTTATCTCTTCTCCGTAACATATACCAGGACCACGGGATGTACCTCCACTTCTACCCCGAGACGATCTTACACCTCGCGCTCTGAATCTTGGTCGCCGTGCCAAGAGACTTTCTGAAGGTGTCTGTTGAGCTGGGCTAGACGAACTCGGCTTGAGACTAGCAATTGCCATGGCACTGGCACTCATGACGACTCCCAGAGACAACATCAGGGAAAAGGTTTTAAGATATATAGAGGACTTTTTCATTTTACTCCTTGCCAATGGCAGCACTTAAGACAATTTTAATTAATGCAGTGGCTGTAGTAGAGAGCTTAACCAAGGTAAGCTTATTTATCTACATGGCGACTCCTCTCTATTCAGCAAAGTTCCCTGTCCTAGGCGTAAATTTTAAGAAACGCGCTTGCCAGATTCCCTCATTTCTTTATAGCGACTCAGCGAAGGTGCTGAGCTATGATCCGTTTAACTGAGATAAACTCACTCAGTATACAATTTAAACCCCATAACACCAATAAACTGCCTAGGTACTATATTATATACTGATATTCTATCGGACTTGTTTGTAAAACCTAGGATGATCACACTTCTTTAAGAAAAGTGATTAATGGCAGGGCAAAGTTAGAAAAGCACTATCTTTTCCTAACTTTAGGTTAAGTTTGATTAAGTTTGATTGTCTTAATCCCAGGCTTACCAGCCGAAGAAATTCCGCCCTTTAGGGCGCATTGTCAGCTCATTCACCCATGAGAGCAGGAGGCGATACCCAGATGATTTCTGAAGTTCGTTCATTTTTCGGGCAACATCCCGTAGGAAAAGGACTTATGGCGTTTGGGGGAACCGTGGTTCTCACCAGCTTAGTCGTGACGGGCGTAATTGTAGGACTGCGACAGTTAGGTGCTTTAGAAGGATTTGAACTGGACGCTTATGACCAACTGGTGCGATCGCGTCCTGAACAGGAACCCGATGATCGGGTGTTGGTGGTGGAATATAGCGAGGCTGACATTGCCCAGATCAAAGAATTCCCCATATCAGATGGCACACTGGCGAAGCTGCTACAGAAACTACAGGAGTATCAACCGAGAGCGATCGGTATTGATATTTTAAGGGATGTACCCCAAGGGACAGGTCGTGAGAACTTAATCGACGTATTGCAAAAAAACGAGAATATTCTTGCCGTTTGCAAAATGAGTTCTTTGAGTGAACCGGGCGTTCCTGCTGCACCTGGAATTCCCGACGAACGGATTGGGATTGCCGATTTACCCTTTGACTCAGATGTCTCCATTCGTCGCACAATTTTACTGTCAGTTCCGACACCACTAGAAACTCCAGTAAACGATCCCCACCTCTGTCAGATTAGTGAGATTGACGGATACGAAAATCAACTCCCCTCTTTTGCCTTAAATCTGGCACTGTTTTATCTTGAACAAGAGGATGTTTTTTTAGATTATACAGAGACAGGAGAACTGATGTTAGACTCCACTGTCTTGACCAGACTAGAACAACACTCGGGTGGCTATCACAAAAGTGGTGCAGTGGACTACCAGATTATGCTCGATTATCGGTCGGGTGAAAATGCCATTGAGCAAGTCACCGTAACCGATGTATTAGAAGGTAAAATTGATCCCAATCTGGTCAATGATCGAGTCGTTTTGGTGGGGTACACCGCAACGACTGCCAATGATGACTTTGCCACACCGTTTAGTGCAGCTGCTCAGGATCGAGTCGAAATGCCAGGGGTAGTCATTCACGCCCACATCGTCAGTCAGCTTCTGGGTACAGTTTTAGATAGTCGCCCTTTAATTTGGTATTGGTCACAGGGAAATGAAATCCTCTGGATTTTTCTCTGGTCCGTTGTCGGAGGAACCCTGGCTTGGAAAATTCGCCGTCCTTGGATTCTGATTCCGGTTGCGGTAGTAGCCGGTGGTATTTTGTATGGTATTTCCTATTCTCTATTCGTCCAGCAAGCGGGATGGATACCCCTTGTCCCGCCAGCCGTTGGGTTAGTCTTAACCACCTTTAGCGTCGTTATTATTGACCGCTACGGTCAAGTCGTGGCTAAAACCGTTAAAAAACTGCTGAGAATCAACATTGAAATCGATCAAACTAAAAAAGAAGAGGAAGTCGCCCAAATAATAGAAACTGATAGCTTCCAAGAAATTCAGCTCAGAGCCGATGAACTCAGGCTTCGCCGCCAAATTACCAAGACGACAACCTATAACGATAGGGTCACGGATAGAGTAGAACTGAATTGGGAAGAACTTCCCGAACTCGATCAATACCAACAAGTACTGCAACGAGCGAAAGTATTAAGACATCAGCTTAACAGGGTAGAGGATCAACGGGAAGAAATTGAAGAGGTTGATCATTCAACTAACGACTCTTCCGGGACAATGCCAAGGGTTCACAAACAGGCGTTTAATCCCGAAGATGAGACTTACCTCTCGCAATTGCAGAGTCGGGCAAGACGGATGAGACATAAATAATCAGTGATGAACCCTGAACAACGAAGGATTCTCTTAAAACTTGCTGCCAAGGTATCCCAAGATCCTTTGCTCCTGCGGAAACTCAGCGAGCAAGTGTATCAGCTAATGCAAGAGGATTTACGCAAACAACGGGAACGCCATAAAAACTACAGAGGGTTACTATAAATGGCTGACAATGGTAATGTTACCCACGAACTTAACTACGTCACCGCTAATCGATTTTATATCGAAATCGAAAGTCAGATTACTGCCTCATTTAGCGAGTGTTCAGGTTTGGGGGTGCAGATTGATAAAGAAGTATACTTTGAAGGAGGAGTCAACGAACAGCAACGTATCTTTCTCAAGCAAGCCAAATTTGATGATGTTACCCTGAAGCGCGGGATTACTGAAGATTTAGTGTTCTGGAAGTGGATCAATCAGACGCTCAATCCCGGTAAAAAAGAACGGCGTAATGTAAACATTTTGGTCTTTAACCAAGCCGGAGAAACCATGCAATGTTGGACATTAATCGGTGCGGTTCCAGTCGGTTGGAAAACGCCAGCCTTACAAGCCAGTTCCAGTACCGTGGCGATTGAGGAATTGACTCTCGCCTACGAAGGCTTAAAGGTTCTCGCCCAGCAAGGCGGAGGTGGTGCCAGTACCAATGTACAACGCGATCGCACTGGCTATTTCCCTAGTAACTAATTTGAAATGCTCCCCGTGCCATTATTCGTCTTTAGGGGCGGGTTTAGGGAGTTTCGTGCCAGCTATTGATAATCACCTTAAAACTTGCCCTGATTGAGTTTTTAGTTTCAAAGAACTGATGATTTCCGAAATACCACTTGGGATAAAAAAGCCATTACTTCCAGCTAAACCGTTGGGACAGACACCGAGTCAATCTCATTCTTTACCTGTATTCGTTCACTCAAATATTCATAAAATAGACCTACTTTCTTCGACTGGGAAAACTCTCTTAGCGACTATAACCCAGAAAGCAGCTACGGCTATTGCAGATAAAAGAAAAATACCTGTTCAGTCTGAGCAGATTGAGGAAAATCTAGAGAGGGTTGATGAATATGCTGAAAACACAGATAAACCTGACTTAACTGCAACCATTGACCCAGGGGTTGAGCCAGCCAAAGCCTTTCCGCCATTACCAATTAGTTTGGCAAAATTAAACCCGATTACTGCCTTAGGTCAATTTCAAGTTTTAGGTCAATCTTCTCGTTCTACATTGCAGGGATTAAGTCTGAATTTTGAATCTTTAGCTGAGCAAAAATTAGAAGACTTTTCCTTAAGGGATTTAGAGAATGACCAGAATCCTTTACCTGAGACAAATTTCTCACAATTAAAATTAACCCGTTCCCAAAGGGAAAATTTAGCATTGACTCTAGATAGTCAACCCTCTAGTCAGAGTACACAAACATCTTGGTCAAGTTTGGCTGAATTAGTAGGTGAGGATAGTCCTCTCCCTAGGGATTCACGGGTTATTAAGGATAAAGATGATGCTGAAATTGAAGGGTTCATGTTTACCCCAGAAGGGTTTCGTCCCATTTATGCTAATCCAGGGAAAAAATGGGGCGATGTTCCGGATTTAATCGAAGCGGAAACAACAACGGTTTCTGGAACCAACCAAATCCCCATAGAAACGATTCAACCCTCTGTAAAAATTGCTACGTCTTCCCCATCAACCGAACCGGAACTTGTCAGTGAATCCAATTTGCGGATGTTGGCACAGGAAATCTACAAATTAGTCCGACAGCGTTTGCAAATTGAGCGAGAACGTTATCGTCGTTAAAGGTTTCAAGGAAGCTTTTTTATTTAAGATCAGTGCCATTCATCTTAGCTGATTGTCAACAGAGATAGGGGAACGGGCTGATAATGAGCCAAAGAGCGACGGTGGGGGTTAGAATGATTTAGGTTGTGCGATCGCGTAAAGTAAATCTTCTCTATGCATGCCCTCTCAGTTCCCACTTGGATCATTCACGTCTCTAGCGTTATCGAATGGATTGCCGCTATCTGGTTAATCTGGAGCTATGGTGAAATCACGGGCAATCGTTACTGGTGGGCATTGTCTTGTGCTATGCTCCCGGCATTAGTCGGTGCGATGTGTGCTTGTACCTGGCACTTTTTTGACAATCCTGAATCGTTGGATTGGTTGGTTACCCTGCAAGCCTCGATGACGGTATTAGGAAATGTTACGCTTTGTGCCGCCGCTTGGTGGATTTGGCGCTGTTCCCGAAAATCTGATCACAGTGATACAAGCGAACCCGAAAAATCTAAGACGCCTGTTGATGTTGTTTAGCCAAAATACCCGTTCAGTGGTATAATAAAGCGCTGATTTTTTGGCAAAATCAATACTCTTAGGGGACAAACTAACAAGGGCGCACGTCTCTCTGTGTACCCATACTTTAACTCGATAATGTGATGATTTCCAAAGATACTTTATTTGCGGTTTCTTTATTCCCTTACCTAGGTTTTTTGTGGTTTCTAACTCGTTCCGGACAAACCCCACGGTTGGCGCTGATTGGATTTTATGCGCTGTTGGTATTTGTGGCGGTGACGATTCCGGCGGGAATTTATGCAAAGGTGGCTTTGGGGGAGCAATTAGCCAATGTTGATTGGTTGCATGGGAGTGCTGAGTTTTTTTTAACCCTGTCTAATATTTTGGTCGTGTTAGGTTTTCGCCAAGGGATTATGCAAAAGCGTTCTTCGTCTTAAGTTGTAGGATGTTATAGTCGGGGCGGGTTTAGTTACATCGGGGTGAGGTAAGAAACGATAGTAGTAAAACCCGCCCCTACTTGCTCAAAACTTACTCATCCCAACATCGGCGCTTGTCGGGGATAGCGCTGCATTAATGCTCTCACCTCTCCAGCATGATAGGAACTGCGGGTGAGGGGGGAGGAGACAACTTGTAAAAAGCCGATAGATTCGCCAAACTCTCGCCAAGTATCAAACTGTTCTGGGGTGATAAAGTCAGTCACGCCTAAGTGCTTTTGACTCGGTTGAAGATATTGCCCAATGGTGAGAATATCACAATTGACGGCTCGCATATCCTGCATCACTTGGCGCACTTCGGCGTCAGTTTCACCTAATCCCACCATGATGCCAGATTTGGTATAAATCCAGGGGGCGAGTTCATGGGTACGTTGGAGAAGTTCGAGCGATCGCGGATAATCTCCTTGAGGGCGTACTCGTCGATAGAGTCGGGGGACAGTTTCGGTGTTGTGGTTGAGGACTTCGGGTTTGGCTTGGAGAATGGTGGCTAAAGCGTCCCAATTGCCACATAAATCAGGAATTAATACCTCAATGGTGGTTTGAGGCGATATAGCGCGAATCGCTTCAATGCAGTGGACAAACTGAGAAGCACCCCCATCAGGTAAATCATCCCGATTAACCGAAGTAATGACGACATGGTGAAGTTTCAGTCGCCCTACCGCTTCCGCTAATCGGGTGGGTTCTGTGGGATCAAGGGGTTTGGGTTTCTTCTCAAAATCAATATCGCAGTAGGGACAAGCACGGGTGCAGGCAGGTCCCATAATTAAAAAGGTAGCAGTGCCAGCATTGAAGCATTCGCCGATATTGGGACAAGAGGCTTCCTCACAGACGGTATTGAGTGCCAAATCCCGTAAGATTTCCTTAACGTTGCCCACACGCTGCCATTGCGGTGCTTTGACTCTTAACCATTCAGGTTTAACGACCACTCCTGAACATGCTCCCACGAAAGTACCAGTGTTAATCCTAGCAAGTCTGTGGTAGTATGGATGAGATATTGCGGGATGTAGCGCAGCTTGGTAGCGCACCTCGTTCGGGACGAGGGGGTCGCAGGTTCAAATCCTGTCATCCCGATTTATTCTGTTGATTGCCAAATTATTGGTCATCTGCTTCTGCTAACGGTAGAGCCTGATCAATTTTATCAATTAGCACAACAGTCGGTAACGGGTAATAATACTTTAAACGTCGCACCTTTGCCCACTTGACTCTTCACCGAAATTGAACCCCCACAACGCAATAACAATTGCTGCACAATGGTTAATCCCAAACCCGCTCCCATTTCTTCTCCAGGAATTGGACGCCCCCGATAAAAACTATCAAAAATCTTAGGAATTTCACTCGCCGCAATTCCACTTCCTGTATCGGTAAACGCAAGCTGAACATATTCCCCCTGAAGACTCCCTAACACCTTCACTTGACCCCCAGGGGGAGTAAATTTGAGACTGTTGTGTAGTAAATTAATGGCGATTTGCCGTAACCAAGTTTCTCGACAGGAAACACTTGGCAGATCAGCTGGGATGGTATAACCGAGTTGAATCCCTTTCTCTTGAGCCAACGGCTGATAGGTACTCACCACACCGGGAAGAATCTGTGCGAGTTCCACAACAGACTTGACTCTAGGTTGGGGTTCGTCGGCTTCAACCAGATCCAGCAATCCCACAATCAACGAATTTTGTCGATCGCATTCACTATTGAGTAGCTGCATATAACGTTGGCGCTGGGCGGGTTTGAGTTGATGTGACTCCAACAGACTTAGCGCCGTTTTCATATTCGTTAACGGGGTTTTCAGTTCCTGCGCCACTCGCCGCAAGAGTTCGTCTTTATGGCTGAGGTGATGGGTTAATTGGGTGATGGCGCTATTTTGTCCCGATTCAGCCATTGTCCGTGACTGTAAAATTTCCTCCGTTCGCTGTAACTGCTTGATCAACACCTGGGTGATTAATATCTTTTCATCTGTCGCCCGAACCAAAGAAAATGGGTTTTTCCCTCCAGCTAGTAACTCATCGGGTGTACTATCTGCGATCGCAATACTTCCTCGGAGTCCCTGCAAAACCTGATAGATCACTCGTCGCTCAAAGGTACAAATAGTCAGCCATGACTGAGACTGATAAGGACTCTCCCCCTCAAGTCGCTGATATGCCACAATCAGACTGGTCAATTGCTCACAAAGAACTAATAGAAACGACTCCCGTTTCAGCTGGCTTCCGGCGGCTAGCTGAATGGGAAACAGTTGAGCATCCGGGTTCACCCTTGGTTCATCCTGAGTTGCGACAGCATCAGAGGCTTCACCAAAACAATTACACCAATAGAGGGTTTGAGGAATACCTATCTGTTGTCGATACCGCAACAGTTCCTCCCGCCACCCGGCGACAGATGGAGACTTAACCCAGATCGTAGCCGGGACTTTTTCCTCAATCAGTACATCAACCATGGCTCCAACTAAGGTTTTGAGTCCCACTGGACTGATTGAGAGTGACTGAGGAGTTGTCAAATTATCGAGAGCTAGCTGGTAAAGGGACAAATCCAGTGTAGGTAGTGAGTTCATCAGGGAGGAAAGTTTTGACCCTTCACTTGGCGTATGGCATAATTTTGACCCAATGCGATCCTCGAGGGAACTTGGGTTTAAGGAATGTAGGGGCGGGTTTCACTACTATCGCTTCCTTTGACCCAAATGTAAGTAAACCCGCCCTGAGTGAGCTAACTAAATCGACCTAAGAGAGCCTCTCGCGCTTGTTCACGGTCATCGAAGTGAATTTTTTCTGTCCCTAATATTTGATAGTCTTCGTGACCTTTCCCAGCAATTAACACCCCATCACCGGGTTGGGCTTGTAAGATCGCCGTGCGAATCGCCGTGGCGCGATCGCTCATCACGATTGGCTCTACAGTAGCCGGAATCCCTTCTAAGATATCTTGGATAATCTTTTCTGGGTCTTCAGTACGAGGATTATCTGACGTCACAACGGCTACATCGGCTAATTCAGCGCCAATTTTCCCCATCTTCGGACGCTTGGTGCGATCGCGATCGCCTCCACAACCAAATACACAAATCATTCTTCCCTGAATAAACGGTCGTGCGGCTTTGAGCAAGTTCTCCAGACTATCCGGCGTATGAGCATAATCGACAATCACGCTAATATCCTGATCCGGTTGAATTTGCACCCGCTCCATCCGCCCGGGTACTCCCGGAAATTGGTTTAAGGCAGTGATCACAATGTCTAGATCTAACCCTAAATTTAACACTGCACCAATGGCAGCCAACACGTTTGACAAATTATACTGACCCACCAGGGGAGAATTGAACGTCACTTCACCGACTGGCGTGTGCAGCGTTCCTTTAACACCAATCAATTCATAAGTCAAGTCACTCGTATACAAATCTGCCGAGGCATCATGAACACTGTAACTCCAGGTGCGATCGCGTCCAAGTTGTTCAATTAAACGCTTACCGTAGGGATCATCGGCATTAATAATCGCTTTACCGTGGAGATAATCGGGATTAAATAATAATGCCTTTGCCGCGAAATAATCCTCCATATCGCGGTGAAAATCCAAATGGTCTTGGGTGAGATTGGTAAATACAGCGACATCAAACTCACATCCTAGCACCCGACCTTGTGCCAGGGCATGGGAACTGACTTCCATCACCCCTAACTCACAACCCGCCGCTACAGCTAAACGTAGCTGCTGTTGCAGTTCTACGGGAAAGGGTGTGGTGTGAACAGCCGTTTGGGAAAATCCCTGCCATCGGGCATAAAGTGTACCAAAAAGGGCAGTGGGACGCTGGGCTTGGGTGAGGAAAAATTCAATCAGATGGGTTGTCGTGGTTTTGCCATTAGTCCCAGTGACGCCAACTAACTGAAGCTGGCGGGTAGGATAGTCGTAGAACGCCGCCGCCGCTTGGGCGCAGGCTACCGTCATGTCAGTAGCACAGATAATGCAGGGAGGTTCAGCATCGGGTTTTGGCTGAGGCGGGTGTTTTTGTGCCGCTTGGGGAGAAATTAAAGCCGCGACAGCACCAGACGCGATCGCACTTTGCCAAAATTCCCCACCATCTACACGGGTTCCGGGCATACCAATAAACAAATTTCCGGGTTGACAGGCGTGGGAATTAGTACAGATTCCCGTGATTTGGGCGTCAAGTGCTGGATGATTCGGCATTTGCACACTATTAGGAATCGCCCTTAGTAGATCATGTAGCTTCATCGTATACCTCGTGAGACTCCGGGTTCAGCGAAGCAACCCGGAGAGGGATAGAGGTCAAATCTTGCCACATTGAGTGGCAAGATTTGACCGGTCTAGTTGAAGGCACGACGATTAACCCCGTGCTTCGCTGCAACAACTGGACTTTTTTGGCAGTAAACTGCCCCAATCGTTTCCAATTTCCATCGCTAACGGAAACCTGAGTTTTAGTGTCCCCAGAACACCAGCCTGTGTAAGTCTTTCCCGCTTTTTGGGCTATAACTTTATCCCCCTTTCTGATGCCGTGGCGGGTAACTGTGCCGCCGTACTTGCGCCGTTTGCCTCCCTTGGATGGAATACACAGATGGAGTTGTCTGCGACTAATAGGTGGTCTACGGATTACCGCAAACGGCGCGGGTGTAATTTCGACACTGCCTTGCCAGCCACCATGCTTGGCATTATCAGAGTGCCACTCTCTCCACTGAGCAAACTCGAACGCGGCTAAGGTTACACCATCAACGGCGTGTGTCGTCGGCGCCTGTTGGTCTTTATTTTTCTTGTCCTTGGCTAGCCCTAGCCATTGCCTGAGTTGGCTCGTGCCATTACCATCCTTGTGCCACCCTTGGTGAGTTGTGACAGTTGCCAGCTCAGATAGCCATTTAAGCATCTGTCGTTGCCCCACCATCACCGGAGAGAAGCCGACACCAGACTGAGCCGACTTACGTCCACTGGTTCTATCCACATCAGCCATAACCAATTCATAGTGAATGGCGCTAACGGGGAAAAGCTTAAGCAGCTCTTTAGTTACCCTCTGCTCCAACTGCTTATTCGCTCGGATTGAGGGCGCAAGCTTAGCTTGCTTACGATTATCAAACCGCTTTTGGCGGTGAGAGCGCTCAGAGTATGGCAGCTTGCGGTTAATCCGCCTTCCCCGCCTTGCTCGGCGCATGACCCGCCGTAGTTCCATCCGTTCCTTGACCGTTTTGAATGGAAGGACTAAGTGAGCCATCCAGAGGGTAGCAAGCTTCGATTGAACTCCGATGCCTGAGTAGCATTTGCCTGGGTCTATGCCTATGGCTATAGGTTGGGTGTTTTCCCCTGTTTCAAAGGTTAACTGAATGCCAAAGCATTCTAAATCATTGTGTACCACCTTAGCTTTGCCTTCCTTTAACCAGCGCCTAGCACGGCTAGACTTAGTTGGCATTAAAGGCTTACCTGATTTTGATAAAACTGATACTCGTAGCATGGAGATAATCCTCACGAGTGAGAGTAATAAGTCCCTTCCCGCCATCTCGGTTAAGATGTCCTGACTCGCGCAGCGGCTTGACAAAAAGCCTTAGAGATAATCCGAACTAGGGAAGTATTCGGAAGTCTGTGCCAAACCGAGACGATGGTGCGGTATTCAACGGTTTAAATCGCCGTTTGTCCGGCAATCCCTGTCCTCACGAAGTAGGGCAGGGTTATTGAAC
>NZ_JAVJRX010000003.1:0-30370 GCF_040219735.1 Coleofasciculus sp. G1-WW12-02
AAAGCTGGTCAACCTTAGTCAGACCTAACTTTGATGCTTACTTCCTGCTTCACTCTGGCAGTGACGGCACTTAACCAGTCCACAGGCTACCACCACCTAACTGGCGGCTATCTCCAAATTAATGGAGGCGTTAAAATCGCGGTCAAGTTCTAACCCGCAATTGTCACACCGGAAAACTCTTTCAGATAGGGGCATTTCATCCTTTTCGGTGTGGCATCTTGAACAGGTTTTAGTCGAGGGATACCATCGGTCTACTACAACCAAAGTTGACCCCCGTAGATCACAAAGAATTGAGATCTACAGGTTCAATGCCCACAAGAATACCATTGAGTTACTCATCCTTTGAGCCGTGGGAGAATCAAGACTTACTAAATCCTAAATCATTCTCCTCAGCATACCGCTCCATGAAACGCATAAAGCGATCCCATTCTTCTTGGGATTTCATGATCACAATTGCCTCTAATGCCGTCGGCTGTCCATTGACAAATTTGCCTTTAACCTCTCGGCTGACCAGCTCACCTTCTTCATCCATCAGGTATATACCTGTTATTTCTTCACCATAGTTGCCATTGAGCGCCTTAGGATTATCAAAATAAAAGGTTGCCGTACCATTGCTGCCATCACGAGAGCGAGTCAGGCGCACATCAGGTACAACTTCTTCGTCAATGCCTCTAATAAATTGAATTTTAGCCATGAGCCGTTCAGTCAAAATTTAAGAAAGTTATCAAAGTTATCACCAATTAAACTTCCCCCTGTTGCTTACGCTGAACAGTGGGATTTCAGTAGCCCTAAGACATGCTCCTCTAGCGAGCAAGCAAGTCCTGAACCTCCAGGCTGGTCTAAAAGCAGCCCCAAAACGGAAATATTCTTAGCGCCGTTCTCATCCGCATCACCAATCCAGCCGCAATGACCACAGCTAAACCTCTTACCACTTCTGTAGGATTTCCCTCTAACTGGGTGAATATGCAAACACTTATAACAGGTTTGCGAGGTATAGCGAGGGTTAACAAACACCAGGTTTACGCCAAACTTCACGGCTTTATAAGTCATAAATTGGCGAAATTGGTAGAACGTCCAACTGTTACTTCTACGCCTCTCAATTTTAGGTCGTGGTTGTTGATTGATGCCTTCTTTAATGCCTGTCAAATCTTCCAGAGCAATAGACTGGTTTGTGGTTTTGGTATGTTGAATAAGTCGGTAGCTAACCCTATGGTTCACCTGTGCTTGGAAGCGTCGTTCACGTCCACTCAACCGTTGCAAAATCTGTCTCGCCCTGCGGCGAGTAGACCTTGTGCCTTTGGACGCTTTTTGCTGCAACGAAGCTCTCACACGGGTGTACTTGTCCCGAATCTGAGTTATCTGTTTTCCGCTAAACTTCTCCCCTTCAGATGTAACGCAAATGTCTTTCCGTCCCAAATCAATACCCAAAACCTTACTCATCTTTTCTGGTTGTGGTGGTTCAGATTTCCACTGAATTTGCAGGTAATAACTGCCATCTTTGCGCTGTACCAATACTGCCGATTTAGGATTTATCCCAGTCAACAAGCGACACTGATAGTTGCCAATGTGCAAAGAGAAATTTTCTCTTCCTTTGAGCATGGTCAAGCTAACTTTCCAGTCTTTCTCTATAAAAGTGAAAGTCCGAGCATCATAAGTTGCACTGGTTGGAGCAAAACCCTTAACAGGTCGGTTCTGCTGTTTGGCAGTCTTACGATTAGCGCAAACTCGGCGAATAGCGTGGATAGTCATCTGAGCCGACAAACCCGAGTATTCTCGTGCTTCCCTGTAAATCAAGGACTGCACGGCTATCTGGTTGGTCAGTTTTGGGTCAGTGTTTTTATTCACGTACTCACAGCAGCTAGCAAAGGCACGAAGCACCGCATCAAGTTTTTCAACCTGTTGCGGGGATACTTCGATTTTGCAGCTAACTGTGAGGACTTGGAACATTTTCAAAACTCCTTCGAGTCCGAGTGTGGAGTTGTCACGTATTTATGTTTGTCCTCAGTGATCATACCAAAAACCCTACAATTAACAAAAAAAGCACGATTCTTCTGCCATAACGACCAAGGTAATGGCAAAATTGATAGAGCAGATCATCAAAGAATTATCAGGCGTCCCCTCATTGGTGTTAGCGTAGGTTAGCGGAATCCAGCTCACCTTACCCCTGAGGGGAGACGGTTTTGTAGATTCCTGCCAAAAATCTGCACCGTTTCACGGCGATTCCTCCAGTGCTTGACACGAAAGCGGGTACAAGTCTGGGACTCTCGCCACCTTGGCTCTTCCAAATCCTTAACCAATATCAATGGGCAAAAAGCGCGTTCTCTCTGGAGTTCAACCAACTGGCAATCTTCACCTGGGTAACTATCTCGGAGCAATCCGTAATTGGGTAGAAGCTCAGAGTCAGTATGAAAATTTCTTTTGCGTCGTCGATTTACATGCGATTACGGTTCCCCATAATCCAGCAACTTTAGCCGCAGATACCTATACGATCGCGGCGTTATATCTAGCTTGTGGGGTAGATCTAAACGATGCAACCATTTTTGTCCAATCTCACATCCCAGCTCACTGTGAACTCACCTGGCTGTTTAATTGCATCACGCCAATCAATTGGCTCGAACGCATGATTCAGTTTAAAGAAAAGGCTCTGAAGCAGGGAGAAAATGTCAGTACGGGTTTACTGGACTACCCTGTGCTGATGGCAGCAGATATTTTGCTCTATGATGCGGACTTAGTACCCGTGGGAGAAGACCAAAAGCAACATATCGAACTCACTCGTGATATTGTAATTCGGATTAATGACCAGTATGGCAGCAAAAAAAAGCCAGTGCTGAAACTGCCTGAACCCTTGATCCGTAAAGAAGGAGCGCGGGTGATGAGTCTCACCGATGGGACAAAGAAAATGTCCAAATCTGACCCATCCGAAATGAGTCGAATTAATCTACTGGATGCTCCAGAGGAGATTCAAAAGAAAATTAAGCGCTGTAAAACTGATCCAATTAAGGGTCTAGAATTTGACAATCCAGAACGTCCAGAGTGTAATAACTTGCTCACCCTTTATACCCTGCTTTCGGGGAAAACCAAGGAAGCTGTCGCCGCCGAATGTCAGGATATGGGGTGGGGACAGTTCAAAGCGGTGTTGAGTGAAGCAACCATTGAAGCCCTCAAACCGATTCAGCAAAACTATCAAGCTGTGATGGAAGATAAAGGCTATCTAGAGTCAGTGTTACGCCAAGGGCGCGAGAAAGCTGAAGCGATCGCTCTCTCAACCCTATCCAGAGTCAAGACAGCTATGGGGTACTCTACACCTCTGTAAAGGGGGAAGACGGGGAGGGTGTAGAGACGTAGCATGCTACGTCTCTACACTCGACCTTACCCTGTTCCCTGTTTCCTAACAAATGACAAATGACGAATGACAAACCTTATTAAACCCTCGTTTCGCGACGCCGTTAAATCAGGGGAATTCTTAATTACGGCTGAGGTTACCCCCCCCAAGGGAGGTGATCCAATTCACATGCTTGACATGGCAAAACCGCTTAAGCAGCGTGTTCATGCCGTTAATATTACGGATGGGTCTAGGGCTGTCCTGCGGATGTCTTCCTTGGCAGCCGCCGCTATTTTACACCAAAATGGAATTGAACCCATCTGTCAGATGGCTTGCCGCGATCGCAATCGACTGGGATTGCAGGCGGATCTGATGGGGGCACAAGCATTGGGTATTCGTAACATTCTTGCCCTAACTGGCGATCCAGTAAAAGTCGGTGATCATCCTGACGCTAAGCCCGTTTTTGATCTAGAATCAGTACGTTTGCTCCAGCTAATCAGTAAACTCAATCGTGGCTTCGATGCCAATGATAAACCATTGTCTGATGGAAATACAGACTTGTTTGCTGGAGCAGCCGTTGACCCTCAGTTAAAAAGTTGGTCTGGATTACAGCGTCGATTTGAGCGTAAACTAGAAGCGGGTGCCCAGTTTTTCCAGAGCCAACTGATTGCTGATTTCCAGCGGCTGGAAATGTTTATGGATAAGATTGCGGCTGACACCGATAAGCCGATTTTAGCTGGGATATTTTTGATTAAATCGGCGAAAAATGCTCAATTTCTCAATAAATACGTTCCCGGTGTCAACATTCCCCAATCTATTATTGATCGACTGGCAGCCGCCGTCGATCCACTGCAAGAAGGGATGAAAATTGCCGCTGAGCAAATCCAACTCGCGAAACAACTGTGTCAGGGTGTCCATATTATGGTAATTAAGCGAGAAGATTTAATTCCCCAGATTCTCGATTTAGCGGGAATCCCTCCTTTGAACAGGTAAAACGAATTTCAGTAGACCGAAACGTTTTTGGTTGCGATCGCGCGCGGGGAGCAATGTAGGTAGAGACGAGCCATGGCACGTCTGGGAGTAGGGGAATAGGGAAAGATTATCGTTTTTTAGATACCTCACATTTGACGTTTAATTAATTTTTTGGTCTGTATTCAAGCGCCGAAATGATTGCAGGGTGCTTGATTTGAGGAAAAAGAACGGATGAACAAGACGGTAGATACCGAAATTTGTAACGTTACAGTGTATGATGACCAGGCGCTAGTTAGGCGCCGGGGCGTTGTACAGCTAACGGGTGAGGAACGGGAACTGGTCATTGCTAATTTACCCGTAACGATTTTAAGCGAATCCGTTCAGGTGTCGAGTACAGGTTGTGTCGGTAGGCGATTATTAGAGGTGCGGACGGAACAAACCAGTACTCGTGAAGCGACTCACCCAAAAGTTAGCCAACTTTCTGAGGAAATTAGTCAGTTAGAAGAGCAAAGACGTCAGGGACAAGATGTGCTGACGTTGCTGAATCTACAGCGGAATTTTATCAAAAATTTAGGGAATCAGTATCTGGAGCGCTTGACAAAATCCCAAAACCCTGAACCGTTGAACTTGACTCAAATCGGGGAATTGCTGGATTTTGTGGGAGAACGGTGGCAGAATTTATCTAGTGCGATCGCGCAACAAGATCACGAGCAAAAACAGCTTAACACTCAGTTACAGGCGGTGCGAGGGCAGTTTCAGCAGCTCTCTACCCCCCAGATTCATGACAGCTTTAATATCATTGTCACCCTAGAACCATCGGGTTCGGGGGAATTAGCGATCGAGGTTTCTTACAAAGTTACAGGGGTAAGTTGGCAACCCGTCTATGATTTACATTGGCAAGATAAGCTCCAAGCCGTTAGCCTTAGTTACTTGGCTCAAATTACTCAAAACACGGGTGAAGATTGGTTAGGTGTAGCCCTTACCCTTTCCACCGCCGAACCCGGAGTTGGGCGGGAAATTCCCCCGATTACACCCTGGTATATCGATCTGCAACAGCCTAGCGCCTTGGCAAATCGGACAACCACAAACCCAAAGGAGCATAACTCACCTCGCCCCACGTTGGTGAATATGCCCTTTCCTGGGATAGCGCCAGAACCCGAACCGACGATAGATGAAGAGTTAGAGCGGTTGAGAGCCGAAAAGGAAATTGGGGAACGTCCGGGACAAAAGGGTATTGTTACCTTTACCCTCGATAGTCAAGCGACTATTCCCAGTGACGGGGTTAGCCATAAGGTTCCTATTTTCCACAGAGATGATTATCCCTGTAGGGCTGAATATGTGGCGATGTCGCGCCAACTTAATTTTGCTTACCTGAAAGCAACGGTGACAAATCCGTTGAATGGCGTTACCTTATTACCGGGACTGATAACCATCTTTCGCGATAATACATTTATTGGCACAACCGAAATCGCGAATATTGCCCCAGGTCAAGATTTTCAAATCGATTTGGGTGTGGACGATGGGCTAAAAATTGAGCGGTATTTAGTAGAACGACAGATGGATAAGAAGCTGATTGGGAGTCAGCAGCGTGAAGTGGCTACTTATGCTTATCGGTTAACTGTTGCGAATTTACGACACAAAGATGCACAAGTTAAGGTGATGGAACAACTGCCGGTGAGTTGTCATTCCCAACTGAAAGTTCGGCTCACTGATGCTAATCCTCAAGTTCAAGTTGGTGAATTGGGTGTGTTGGAATGGTTACTAACTTTGCCTTCCCTTGCCTCTCAGGAGTTATCCTATCAGTTTACGGTGGAGTATTTGCCGGAATTCAGGGTGATAGGATTAGACATTTAGCCATAAAATTAATTAAGACTTATTAGGCATAGTCTGAATTTGGTGGAAGCGAGTTAGGTTAGAGGGAGACTCTATATTAAGCATTATGGAGCGAATCCGTGCAAGGCAGTGGCAACTGATTGAAAGTGAAGCTATCGCAGTTGAACTGGGAAAAATGCGTAATCTGGAGAAAAAAAACTATATATTAGAACTCTTAGAATTAGCAACAGTGACGCAGGAAATTAACGAAAATATTGACCTGCGATCGCAACAATTGGAGGGGTTAGGTTTTGGACTTTATGATTCGTTTCATCTAGCTTGTGCGGAGGCGGCTCAGGCTGACATATTTCTCTCTACTGATGATCGCCTACTAAAAAATCCTATCCGACATCAAGAGGCTTTAAACCCAGATTCCGCATGTCAGTCTGTAGTATGTTAATTCTGGTGTAGTTTGCTTGTCAGGAATTGTATGATCAGTTTACAGTCGGGTATTTGCCGGAATTTAGGGTGATAGGATTAGATGTGTAACCTAGTATGCACTCGCTCATCTAGGGAGGAGTCCGATGCCTGGTTTGACGATTAAAGACCTGGAAAAATTGCAGGTGCAACATCCACACTATCGAATGGAGTTGATCGGTGGGGAGATTATTGTTATGAGTCCTTCAGGGTATGAATCCGACGAAGTTGCTGCCGAGATTATCGCCCAGTTGCGTAACTGGGTCAGACCTCGCAGGTTAGGGCGAGTGACGGCATCCAATGCTGGATTTATTCTCCCCAATGCTTCGGAGGACGTGCGTGCGCCGGATGCGTCCTTTGTCCGAGCCGAGCGATTGCCGCGAACCACAGGAGATTATGCTCAGTTAGTCCCTGATTTAATGTTTGAGGTCAAGTCCAAAACTGACTCTTTGTCCAAGCTGCGTCAGAAGATTCAGGAGTTTCTAGCACTAGGAACACAGGTTGGGGTTTTAGTTGATCCGAGAAGTCGGACGATGGAGGTTTATCGTCCGGGTGTGGAGAAAGTAGTTTTGCGGGATGGTGATGTGCTGACGGTGCCGGAACTGCTGCCGGGATGGGAGTTAGTCGTAGCTGAAATTTGGGCACCAGAGTTTGACTAATACCAAATAGTTCTACCAAATAGTTCTAACCCTAACCGGGAGCATGTCGAATTTAGAAATGGTGATAAACTTAGCGATCGCTAAATTTTTGGGAATCCCCATGACGATGGGAGGCGGAGCCTCCATAAGAGCATTCCCAGGCAGAGCCTGGGAACGAGGGTGTCTCTAGAAAGTAGCTAGATTACTGACGCCAAACTTCATCGACAACATCCCCTGATGAACCGACTAATTGGATATGCAAGGGCATTTGACCGAAGGCATGGGTAGAACAGCTTAAGCAGGGATCAAAGGCGCGAATTCCGGCTTCAACTCGGTTTAATAACCCTTCAGGTATTTCATTCCCGTGGATATAATGTTTGGCAATTTGTGCCACGGTTTTGTTCATCGCCAAGTTATTTTGACCCGTGGCAATAATCATGTTGACTTTCTTGATAATGCCATTTTCATCAACATTATAGTGGTGGAACAATGTACCTCTGGGCGCTTCACTGACACCGATGCCTTCTAAATTGTTAATTCCGGCTTCAGCACGAGTACGTTTGGAAACAATATCTGGATCTTCAACTAATTGTTCAATCCGTTCTAAAGCTGCCAGAATTTCCACTAAGCGGGCATAGTGATAGAAGAAGGATGAGGTGGCGACACCGCCTGCGCGATCGCGAAATTCTTGTAACTCCCGATCCGCCGCTTCCGTGCCCATGCGATCGCAGATATTCAGTCGGGCTAATGGACCTACCCGATAAATCCCATCCGGGTATCCTAGGGGTTTATAGTAGGGGAATTTCAAATAAGACCAGGGTTCAACCGCTTCACCCATAAAGTCTCGATAATCATCCTCACTGAGTCCATCCGCCACCATATTCCCTTCACTATCTTTAAAGCGAAGATGACCATCATAATGTTCCCAGACTCCATCTTTGCCGACTAACCCCATAAACAGGGAGGGGAACAAACCAAAGGTTTCTACCTCGGTAGAAAACTTATCCAATAACTGCTTAAACAGCCCCAGGGCGGTATCTAGAGTCGCACGGGATTCCGGTAAGCGATCGCGTATCCAAGCCCGCCCCTCTTCCGATAGAGGCGATCGCACACCGCCAGGAACCGCCCAAGACGGGTGAATCTTCTTCGCCCCCAATAATTCAATCACCGTTTGACCAAACTGGCGCAAGCGAATCCCACTGCGGGCTAAATCTGGATCAGCCGCAATTAACCCAAACACATTCCGAGTCGCTGGATCACTATCCCATCCCAATAAAAAGTCAGGACTACTCAGATGGAAAAACGACAGCGCGTGAGATTGAGTAATTTGACCCAAATTCATCATCCGCCGCAATTTCTCACCCGCAGGCGGTACCTTCACCGCTTGAATTTTATCCCCAGTTTTCGCCGACGCCAGTAAATGACTCACCGGACAAATCCCACAAATTCGAGCCGTAATTCCCGCCATTTCCCACATCGGGCGTCCTTCACAGAACTTTTCAAAACCCCGGAATTCCACCACATGAAATCTAGCGTCTTCCACTTCCCCCGCATCATCGAGAAAGATAGAAATTTTCGCGTGTCCTTCAATACGAGTAACCGGATCAATAACAACTGTTTTAGCCATAACATTACCCTTGTTTATTTGTTTCTTTGTCCTTTGCTTATTTTCTTGGTTAATTATTGTTCGTCATCAACTATCAACTTTAACCAATGACAAAGGACATAAGACGAATGACCAATGACTATCCAAACTTAATCATTTCCCGTCCTTCCATAACGGGTTTTTCACCTCGCAGTAAAGGTTCGATTGTTGCTTGAATTCGGTCGGCTGGTGGTGGACAACCGGGCATAAATAAATCAACGTGAACCACCTCATGCACAGGGCGCACGCGGTCTAGTAATTCTGGGACAATTCCAGGGAATTTTGGTAATTGGGGATTAGTGTCTCCCAACTCCAAATAACAGCGTTTCAGCACAGGTTCTGCCCCTCCCAACATATTCCGCAGGGCGGGTACATTCGCGGTTACAGCACAATCGCCAAAGGAAATCAGGAATTTGGTGCGTTCTCTGGCTATGCGAATTAACTCTAAGTTTTCTTCATTAGCGATACCCCCTTCTACTAAACAAACATCCACGTCTTCGGGGTAGTCTTTAATATCAGAAGCCACGGGGCTAAAAACTACATCCACTTTCTCCGCCAATTCCAGTAGCCACTCGTCTAGATCCAGAAAGGACATGTGACAGCCGGAACAGCCACACAACCAAATCGTCGCTAATTTTATCTTTGCCATGTTTTATTTCTCCCATAATTGGTGATTGGGGAACAGGGGAACAGGGGATTGGGCGAAGCATTCGCGTTGGGATTTGAGTAGAAATCCGAGATATTTGGGCGCGAATGCGAGAGCCCCTACGATTTTGTCACCGCGTCCATTTTCGATCTTCCCGTGCTGTGACCAAAAATTCTACTTTCCCTCTGTCTTTTTCCATTTCCGCGACTGTAGAACCTTTGCGGAAAAGAGAACCTGTGGGACAAGCATCTACACACTTACCACAAGAGGTACAGGCTTCCACCTCTCCCCAAGGTTGAGCTAACCCGCTAATTACACGGGAAGCCGGACCCCGACCTGCCACATCCCAGACGTGGGCGCCTTCGATTTCATCACAGACTCGCACGCATCGGGTACAGAGAATACAGCGGTTGTGATCGATGCCGAAGCGGTCGTGAGACACATCCACCCCTCGTTCTGGAAAGCGGTAGGGGAAACGGGTGTGATCCATCCCCACCTCAATTGCCACATCTTGCAGTTGACAATTGCCATTGGCTACACAGATGGCACAGATGTGATTCCCTTCGGAAAACAGCATCTCGACAACCATGCGGCGGTATTCTTGGATCGTTTCGGTATTGGTATGAACTTTCATTCCCTCTGCTACCTCAGTAACGCAGGCAGGGAGGAGTTTGTTACTACCTTCAATCTGCACTAAACACAACCGACAAGCGCCCACATCGGTAACCCCTTCTAGATGGCACAATGTAGGGATATGGACACCTGCTTCTTTAGCTGCGGTTAGGAGGGTGGCGCCTTCTTCAATGGCGAGATCAACACCATCAATTGTCAATGTTTTTACTGACATATCTTTTGTCCTTAGTCATTTTTCCTTGGTCATTCATCAACAAACTTATGACTTATGGGGTGGGTTTTGCTGATTTAATTAGTTTTAGTTCCTAAACCCGTCCCTACAGTCCCTAAAATTAACCCTTCACAACCTTCGAGGGTAGGCTGATGACTTATGACTTCACCGCCACTTTGCCATTGGGGCTGTCTTGAAGCAGCGCCAGATACTCATCCCGGAAATAGTGCAACGTACTTAGGACGGGATTGGGTGCGGTTTGACCCAAACCACATAGACTGGTAGATTTCACCATTTCACAGAGGTGTTCAAGTTGTTCAATATCTCTCATCGTGGCTTCTCCCTTGAGGATCTTGGTCAGCGCTTGGTACATTTGCACTGTTCCAACCCGACAGGGAATGCATTTACCGCAAGTTTCTCCGCGACAGAATTCCATGTAAAACTGGGCAACCTCAATCATACTGGTGGTTTCATCCATCACCACCATACCGCCGGAACCCATCATTGAGCCGATTTTAGTCAAGGAGTCGTAGTCTACGGGGGTGTCGAGGAGTGATGCGGGAATGCAACCACCAGAAGGACCACCTGTCTGCACCGCCTTGACTTCACCATCGGGTACGCCGCCACCCATTTCTTCAATGATTTCCCGTAGGGTGATACCCATGGGAACTTCAATCAAACCATTGTTGCGGATTTTACCCGTGAGGGCGAACACTTTCGTACCTTTGCTCTTTTCGGTGCCGATATTGGCGTACCATTCGGCTCCTTCCCGAATAATGGCAGAAATATTAGCAAAGGTTTCGACATTATTAATTAAAGTAGGACATCCCCATAAGCCCGATTGCGCGGGGTAGGGGGGGCGGGGGCGAGGCATTCCCCGTCCGCCTTCTACGGAGGCGATTAAGGCGGTTTCTTCACCGCAGACGAAAGCACCTGCACCAATGCGGATATCAACTTTAAAGTCAAAGGGAGAGCCGAAGATTTGACTCCCTAGAAGGCTGAGTCTTTTAGCTTGCTTGATTGCCTTTTGCAGGCGATCGATCGCGAGAGGATATTCAGCCCGGACATAGATGAAAGCTTGTGTAGCACCAACCGCATAACCTGCGATCGCCATTCCTTCTAGAACCCGATGGGGGTCACTCTCTAACACCGAGCGATCCATGAACGCACCGGGATCACCCTCATCCGCATTACAGATAACATATTTTTGCTCCCCAGGCATCTTCGCCATGGTTGCCCATTTCAATCCCGTGGGATAGCCGCCGCCACCGCGTCCCCGCAACCCACTCTTGCTGATTTCATCGACAACCTCCGCCGGGGTCATATCATGAATAACTTTATAAAGGGATTGATACCCCCCCGCCGCAATATATTCTTCAATCCGTTCTGGGTCAATTTTGCCACTGGTTTCCCGGACGATTCGCATTTGGCGAGCAAAAAAGGGGTGATTCAGATCGCCCTCATCTGCCGTGGCTGTCCCGCCGTTAAGTGCTTCAATAATACTAGCGGCATCATCGGGAGTTACTTCCTCATATAGTTTTTCCTGGGGATCGATTTCCACCAAAGGACCTCGCCCACAGAATCCCATACAACCGACACCAACCACTTGCACGCGATCGCCTAATCCTGCTGTTTTAACCGCTCCCTCTAAATTTTTCTTTACACCCAAGGAATTTGCCGCTTGGCAACCCGTTGACGTACAGCAATGTACCCGGATGCTTTTTTGCGCCTTGCGTTCTTCCTCAGCAATTTCTTGCAGTTCCGTTAAGTCCATCTTTTTCTCTCCTCATCAGTTATGGAATCAACCCACCCGCACAAAATTCATCATTCCATCCATCCCTTCACCTTCTCCAGGGCCAATTCTGCGGTTTGTTTCGGCGCAACTGTGCCATCAAACACCACGGCTGGGGCGATACCGCAGGCTCCAAGACAACGGGCGCTGAGCAAGGACATTTCCCCATCGGGGGTAGTGTCGCCCACTTGGATACCAAGATGCTCTTCTAGTGCTGATAACACTTGTCCGCCGCCTTTGACGTAACAAGCCGTACCCGTACAAACCACACAAGTATGAGTGCCACCGGGCTTCAGGGAGAATAGATGGTAAAATGTCGCCACCCCATACACCCGACTCAGGGGGAGTTTTAGCCCTCGTGCTACATACAGCAACACGTCCTCCTCCAGATAGCCAAAGGCTTCCTGTGCCTTGTGGAGAACTTCAATCAAAACATCAGGACGATACTGAGCCCGCTTCATAGTGATATCTAGGACTTTGAAGCGCTTATCACCACTGGGATGTCCTGTCTTGGCTTCCTTTGGTTTTTTCGCAGCAGTGGTGTCTGCACGAGCCGTGGGCGCAGTTGCCATAGTTAACTCTCCTTTATTTGAGTATCTGTAGGGTGGGCATTTGCCCACCCCACAACAGGTTTACACCGCAGGTACGGCAGGTTGGGTATCGCTTATACTGGTGTCACCGATCGCACCATTGCCGTTGACGGTTTCGACATCAGGAACCTCACCCAAGTCGCCGTGATAGGCTTTGGTAAGGATTTCCTTAAGATCTGCAATCAAGGGATAGCGGGGATTCGCGCCAGTACATTGATCATCGAATGCCTGATCCGCTACTTCGTCAAGTTTGGCGAAGTATTCCGCTTCACTTTCCTTAATCACATCCTTCAGCGCCGCCGGAATCCCCACCTGACGCTTGAGTTCCTCAATTGCCCCAATCAGGTGATTGATTTTCTCGTTTTCGGTATCGCCGCCCAAGTGCAGGTAATCGGCAATCCGAGAATAGCGCCATTTGGCATTGGGATACTTGTACTGGGAGAATGTCGCCTGCTTAAAGGGCGCATCCGTGGCGTTGTAGCGAATAACGTGGGAAATTAACATGGCATTCGCTAACCCGTGGGGGACATGGAAAATAGCCCCTAATTGGTGTGCCATAGAATGACAGATGCCCAGGAAACTATTGGCAAACGCCATCCCTGCCATCGTGGCGGCATAGTGCATTTTCTCCCGCGCCTTGGGATCATTTGCACCATTTTTGTATGCCGAAGGCAGGTATTTAAAGATTAGGCGAATTGCCTCTAGTGCCAACCCATTGGTATATTCACTAGCTAACACCGAAACATAAGCTTCTAAAGCGTGAGTCAAGGCATCGACACCCCCGAATGCGGTGAGACTCTTGGGCATATTTAGGACTAATTCGGGGTCTACAATCGCCATATTTGGCGTTAAGGCATAGTCCGCCAAAGGATACTTAATATCATTGCGGCGATCGGTTACTACCGCAAACGGGGTAACTTCTGAACCCGTTCCCGATGTCGTGGGAATGGCTACCATCATCGCTTTCTCACCCAAGGGGGGCAGTTCATACACCCGTTTGCGGATATCCATGAACCGCATCGCTAACCCCTCAAATTCAATCTCTGGATGCTCATACATCAGCCACATAATTTTGGCAGCATCCATGGGCGAACCCCCACCCAAGGCGATAATCACATCGGGCTTGAAGGTGTTCATCAACGTCAATCCCCGTTGTACGGTTTCTAAGGAGGGGTCTGGCTCTACGTCATAGAAGATATCGTATTTGATACCAATTTCAGCCAAAACCTCTTCGACGCTAGCCGTCATCCCTAGATCGTAAATGGGTTTGTCGGTGACGATAAATGCCCGTTCTTTCCCCGCTAACTCCCGCAGGGCGATGGGCAGGGACCCATACTTAAAGTACACCTTGGGCGGTATCCGGAACCAGAGCATATTTTCCCGCCGTTCCGCGATCGTTTTTATGTTCAGCAGGTGTTCCGGTCCGACATTTTCACTGATGGAGTTCCCTCCCCAAGTACCACAACCCAGCGTCAACGAGGGATCAAGGCGGAAGTTATAGATATCCCCGATCGCACCTTGGGAGGAGGGGGTGTTAATTAAGACGCGAGACGCCTGAACTTGGTCTTCAAACCGTTTAATATGGTCAGCATTGGCTGGATTGGTGTACAGCACCGCCGTATGTCCACGTCCGCCAAATTCAACCAATTGTCCGGCTTTGTCTACCGCATCCTCAAAATCTTTAGCCCGATACATTGCCAGAACGGGGGAGAGTTTCTCGAAGGAAAAGGGTTCATCAGTGCCAATCTTTTCCACTTCGCCAATAATCACCCGGGTTTGTTCCGGTAAGGCAAATCCAGCTAATTCGGCTAACTTCTCAACAGGTTGACCGACAATTTCGGCATTTAAGCGCCCATTGACAATAATTTTACTCCCCATTTTTTCCCGTTCTTCTGGCGTCAAGAAGTAAGCGCCGCGATTAATAAATTCTTGGCGAACTTCCTCGTAAACATTATCCAAGACAATCACCGACTGCTCACTGGCGCAGATCATGCCATTGTCAAAGGTTTTACTCAGAATAATCGAAGACACCGCCATTTTAATGTGAGCGCTGGAATCAATCACCGCTGGCGTGTTTCCTGCACCAACACCGAGAGAGGGATGTCCCGAAGAATAGGCGGCTTTCACCATTCCCGGACCCCCTGTCGCCAGGATCAGCTTCACATCGGGGTGCTGCATCAAAGCTTGGGAAAGAGGCACCGTTGGTTCATCAATCCAGCCGATAATATTCTCAGGTGCGCCAGCCGCTACCGCCGCGTCTAAGACGACTTTTGCCGCTTCCAGGGTGCATTGTTTGGCACGGGGATGAGGGGAGAAAATAATCCCATTTCGGGTTTTCAGAGCAATTAATGCCTTAAAAATCGCCGTTGAGGTGGGGTTGGTGGTGGGTACGATCCCCGCTAAAATACCAACGGGTTCAGCAATTTTCTGGAAACCGAACGATTTGTCCTCTTCGACAACACCACAAGTTTTATCATGTTTGTACTTGTTGTAGATCATTTCCGAGGCAAAGTGGTTTTTAATCACCTTATCCTCAACCACTCCCATGGCAGTTTCACTGACCGCTAATTTTGCCAAAGGAATCCGGGCTGCATTAGCCGCGAGTGCCGCTTTTTTGAAGATGGCATCGACCTGCTCTTGAGTGTAGCTAGCGTATTGGGTTTGAGCTGCTTTAACCCGTTTAATTAATTCTTCGAGTTCCTGATGGTTTGTGACTTTAATCATGTTGGTTGCGGTAAGTTTCGTCATGGGTCAAGATTTAATGTCCCTCACACCCACTATTGAGTTGGTTCTTGTTATTGCTCGTTTACTAATCGAGCAGATTTCCCAGCTAAAGCGACTGAGTTTCTCCCTGAATAGCAACCATAGTTTTGCCACTTACTTTTGCTTGCACCCTTACATTTGCGTCATGGCAAACTGAGCTACTCCCAGTATAAAGTGGGTAGGACTTCATAAAAATCTCCTCATTGGAATACTCAAATTTGCTCCGGCTAATCCCCTAGAATGATTCGATTCAACAATAATTAATCAGATCGTTGATTAATCAGACAGTTCCTCCCCATGCAGTATAGACCAAGAATTCATGACTAGGGTAGTCCAGGGAATCTCAGGAATACTTTTTCCTCCCGTCACACTTACTATACTATCTCGAACGAGGGATTCATACATTAATAAATCAATGAAATTTTTAGGATTGCGCTAGACTTTAGCCTCCTGAATTTTAGAATTTCTTAATAAACAACGCTCTAGTTGTTCAAACGCCAGACTAGCTTTTTTCAACCAACCCAAACTGTTAACCATGAACCAAGCATCGGACAAGGCGTCTGCATGTCCTTAATAGCACTTGCAGTATCGGTTTGTCGATAGGGGGAGAATTACCCCTGATGGGACTATGTTCCTCTATCTCCAGACGTAAACGTTGCAATTTTAAAATAAACTTAACACAATGAAATTATTCTTTTAATATTGATAGGCGATGACGACCACCGATGAACTAAAATCCCGCCCCTTACCTCCCGGTCATTTCGGTTTACCGCTGATTGGGGAAACAATCCAGTTTTTCCGTGATCCCGACTTTGCCAAGAAGCGTCATCAAAAGTATGGGTCGATATTCAGGGGTAGATTCCGCCTCAGAAACGCTTATGGGCATAAGGTTTGAAGGGTTGTTTAGCATTGCCTTACCCTTACCGTGGACGAAATTTGGTCGTGCTTTGCATTGCCGCAAGCAACTACTAAACCAGATTGATTGGAGATGAAATTATTTACCGCGTTGTTAGTGCGAGATTATCAGTGGGAACTGCTTCCGGAACAGGATTTGGGCATGGTTACAGTACCGACACCCCACCCCCGCGATGGTTTGCGGGTTAAGTTTTGGCGGCGACAGGGACACAAGTAGGTATTTGTTACTGATGAATAACGACGGGCGTTCCCACAGACGCCCAATTATATAACCACTCGGCGTGATCAACTGCTACATTCACACAACCGTGACTCATCGGAGTGCCAAAGTTATTGTGCCAATAAGCCCCATGAATGGCATAGCCACCTTGGTAATACATGGTATAGGGCACATTAGAAACATCATAACCGGGACCACGCATGCGATCGCGCCGCAGCTTGGTTTGAATGTTAAAGACGCCGGTACGGGTAGGTGTAGCGCTTTTCCCGGTGGAGACAATCACCGCATAGACTTGAGCCCCCCCTTCCCAGGCGATTAACCGTTGATTGCTTACATCAATTTGAATCCAGCGCTGGTTCGTATTTTGCAGCGCCGTCATTTTGCTGGCAATCTGTTCACTTTGGGGTGTGGGATGGGCGACGGGTGTATTAAACCCAAACACGGTTATGGCTAAGGCGACACCCGCTAGGAGGGTTCCTGAACGGCGCACCCACTTTTTAGACCTGATGGTTTTCATGGAAACTTCTGAGGTAACAGCATCATCCTCTTAGTTCCATTTTAGGGATCATGGTTAAATTGAGATCGAAGTTTTTTCGCCCGTTGGGTAATCCCTTGCCAATCCCCAGACGCGATGAGGGGTTTGGGAAACAAATCTCCCGCCAAACCGACCGCGATCGCACCGGCTGTGATAAAGTCTTTAGCATTGGCGAACGTTACGCCGCCTGTAGGAATCAGGGGAATATGACCCAGAGGTCCTTGTAAGGCTTTGATATAACTGACACCGCCTACCGCCTGGATAGGAAACACTTTAACGCAACTTGCCCCCGCATCAATAGCGGTAACAATTTCACTGGGAGAAAGTGCGCCGGGAACGATGGGAACTCCAGCGTTAACAGCCGTATTAATTAGACTGGTATTGGTATGAGGGGTAAACAGAAACTCAGCCCCCGCATCAATAGCTTGATGTACTTGTTCCAGGTTTAATAATGTCCCTGTACCAATCGTACAGTTTGGTAACTCTTGGCGCAGATGACGAATTAATTCCGCCGCTGCGTCTGTATTCCAGGTAATCTCAATTAACTTTATTCCTCCTGCGGCTACCGCCAGCGCCATTTGACGTCCTAACGATTGGTCAGACGCCCGAATTACGGCAATGGTACGATGCTCTTGCAGAAGAGTCAACCAAGATTCATTTGATGTACTCACAATTTTATTGATGCTTACTGATGTCACCGACTGCGTTCGTAGTTGCGCTGTATTCGCCCTACACCCTTAAAGGCTGACTACAAACTCTTAATTCAGTAACATTCACTCTAGGTTAAGTCGTATAAATAATTCAAGGATTATAGTCAGGGCTTCAGAGTTATTTTACAGGCTAAAGCCCTTACTACGAACTACAAACTAATTCACCGCTTAGCCGTAGCCGTTTGCAGCCATTGCTGTAACTGTTGCTTAACTTGTCGTTCCCTTTGTGCAACGGTTGCACCAGCTTCACCCATCTTATTCTCAAACTCAGCTTGCTTGTATTCTACAACACTAGGTTCTACAGTTTGAGATTGTGCTTTTAGTTGGTTGTACCAGGCGGCAAAAGTCTCTAGGCGCTGCTTCAAACGCTCATAGCGATTGCGCTCAACTTCAGCCCCGTTGATATCACGATTAACCTCGCGATTATTCATCGTAGCATATTGATGCTGCACATCCGTATAGGCTTGGCGCAAATAGGGCAACAGGCGATTTTTAAGCGCTTTGGAGACGGCGATAACGATAGCTTTGGAACGAAGCCCAGGCATTTTTGGCGCGGCTTCATCGTTTTCGTTCTCGATTTTATTTACCCTTGCCAAAATCTCCGATAAGTTTTCTTGAAAAATACCGCGAATTTCACCCGTTCCGTCTTTCACTTCAGCCAAGGTTTTAGAGAAAGCCTCTTGGACAATTTCTTGAATTCGTTCTGCCCGTTCCCTTTCTGCGGATTTAGCTTTCTGAAAATCAGTGGTGATGCGTTCTTTAGTAGAGTGAGACATTTTTTATCCCTCGTTGCTTTGATTAACTCGGTTTCGAGACTTCTGGTAAAAAGCTTTTCTACTCCCAATTTAATCTTGCCAAATTTATGCCTAACTTTCCGGTGTGGTTTACCCCCAGTTTTGGCGTACTAATTCGACAAACGGTAGGGAGACTACGACATCAGGTACGGATATCCGACGATTGAGCTTGTTTCATCAACTATCCAATTGAGGCGGATTCCTGTTCCACCCTTTTTAAGGGGGGTTAGGGGGGATCTCCCGATGTTCAATACACACTTCCCAGTCGTATTTATTGTGCATTTTCCCAACCTAACTTTTCACGGGAATTCTATAAACCTGAGTCGGGGCGGGTTTAGTCACATCTTGGTGAAACCGAAAAGATAGTAGTGAAACCCGCCCCTACACAATCTACAAATCTCCCAATCTCTCACTCAAAACTTACCTCCCTTCGTTGCGCCACATACAGTGAAAACTAAGAAATTAAACCACCTTGGGTTTCGTTCCTCAACCCAACCTACTAAGGTGATAAAAGGTGATAGGCTCCCTTCACACTCGCGTTATCCAGAATCCTCCTTTTCCAGCAAAGCCAATAAATCCAATTCTTTATTCACTACATACATCACCGGATTCTTCTGCTTAATCACATTACCCTCTTGCACCGCTCTTTTTAACCAATCCTCCATCTGTCCTTTTCGTACCTGCAACGATTCAGCCAGAGATTTCGCATCTTGAGGTTGCTCTAACTGGTTGAGGATAAAGGGTAAAACCGCTTCATAGATATCTTTGGCGGGTAAATTAATAGAAATCGTTTTATCCCCGCCTAAATCATCTCCGGCTGAGGATTTCTCAGACTCTATTACTCCCCCATCAACTTTGCTTTGTTCAGCCTCAGCTATAGCGGCGTCTAAAAGTGTACGCAACGGTTTATTCCAAGGGGCTTCTGGAAAAACGATTCCTCCCTTTTCCAGCAATTTATGATTTCCTTCGGGTACAGTTCCCTGCATTCGTACAAAAACCGGGACATCTTTTACCTGTCTGAGTACTTCAGTCGCCCCCGCCCAAGTTCCACCTTTACCAACAGCAGAACTAACCACTAACGCATAATCAGCTAACGCATAAATATACTTATTTCGCCCCATAGCATTACCCGCGCTGAAACTAGCGTCGGGGTCATACGCAGACACTAATGTCAGTCTACCTTCTTTAATTCCCGCACGATACTTACTCGCCACAGCCGCTTTCGTCAAACTATCCGCAAGTACACCCACAGCATTCCCACCTGCTGCTAATATACCTAACATTGACGCTTGATCTACCCCACGCGCTCCACCAGAAATCACATTAATTCCCTGTTCTGCACAGGTTTGGACAACTCTTTCGGTATAATTAAGTCCGTCTTGATCAACATCACGAGAACCAACGATAGCCAACCCACCTTGAGCAAGCAATTCTCTATTACCAATTCCATAGAGAATCGCGGGTGCATTATGTTTCAATCTCTGCTTCAAACATTGAGGATAGCCTGCGTCACCTCGCCCCACTATCCATAACCCCTGATTCGTCCACTTTTCCACCGCTAAACTGAGCATGACACCGCGCTCAAGTAACGCGACTAACCGATGAGAATCAAGCTTGTCAATAGTAATTTGAGATAAGCGATTTTTCAGGGTTGGCTCAAGCAAATCCTCCGGAATCATGTCATTTTCCAGCAACCAACTCGCTACCGTATTATACTCGCTCAGGGTTAAGGGTTTAGGCTCAGTTTGACGATTTTGTCCAAAGCTGGCACACAATAATAAAATGGCTTGAGTATTGGGTGACAGCAGATGGTAATCCATAATCTTCTAATTTGTCTACGTTAACGAATTAAGTGCCAATGCTAACGGAAAAACTGAACCACTTCCAGCCTGACGTAACAGTGCAGCAATAACCGTGAATGTCCAACGTGAATCTACCATATCATCAATTAAGAATACTGCACCCTTCATACCTTGCCAAGGGCTCACGTCAAAGACACCATCGAGGTTATGCGCTTGTTGGTAACTATTCCCCATCTGTTTTTGTGGCTGAGTCTGGCGAACTTTCTGCACAATTGGCTGAAAGGGTAATTGTAATTGATTGGCGAGTCGTTGGGCAAAATTGGGGACAAGTTGGGGATGATGTAAGGAAGGGACACAAGTTACCCAAGTAGGAAAAGGTTGAGGATGCCAACGTCGAATCATCTCAAATGCACCCTGCACCAAGGCGTCGTCAAAATCATGATTATCGTATTTCCCTTGTTTAACTAATTCTCCCCAACCTGCATCACCCCAAAGTGATAATGCTCGTCCGGGTTCAGCGCGTAAATTATCGCGAATTTTCCCAGAAAACCCATAACTAGGGAGCGCTTTCGATGCCCATTGTTTACGAGGTTCGATAATTTGGTCACTACGACGAAGATACTGAATTGCTTGATTAACTCGGTCTAGTGAATAGGTTTCGGGTAATAACGGTCTACCCAAGCATACCGCACATTTACCGCAAGGCGTTGGCTGCGGATCATCTAATTCTCTGGCGAGAAATGTCATCAAGCATTCTCGACTGTTCATATAGTCCAACATGCGAGTTTGTTCTTGGCGACGAATTTGGGTTAACCGTTTAATTTTATCTGTATCCGGTTGATAAAATACGGGCGTCGCATACCATTTAGAGCCTTGTTTGGTTACGGGTGCAGGGGACTCCAGGGATAACAATTTCAACACCTTATTAATTTGTCCATTAGAAAGATTGAGATGCTGCTCGATTTGGGGAACCGACAATCCATCTTCTGCTTGTTCTAATGCCTTTAAAACATCTTGAACATGAGCCTCTGGCGGAAAGGCAGTTTGAATAAAATAATCAGTAATTTCCTGGTCTTCATCACCACTGAGCAGAATCCCATAAGCTTGCTCTACCGCTCTCCCCGCGCGTCCGACTTGTTGGTAATAATGAACAACAGAACCCGGACGCTGGTAGTGGATGACAAATCCTAAATCCGGCTTATCAAACCCCATTCCTAAAGCGGTTGTAGCGACTAAAGCTTTAATTTCATTGTTAAGGAGTTGGTCTTCTAAGGTTAAACGCTGTTCATTGGTTAGAGCCCCATGGTAGGCTTGAGCCTGAATTCCTTGCTGATTTAACCAATGGGCAACTCGTTCGGTATCTTTAATCGTCAGGGCGTAAATAATCCCACTTCCGGATAAATTTGGCAGCTGTTCAGCTAACCACGCCATGCGTGCGGCGGGACTCGGTAATTTGATGGTTTGTAATTGTAAGCTTTTTCGGGTTAGAGTGCCTCTGGATACAAGCAAATTAACACCCAGTTGAGTAATAATATCGTTAACCACTCGGTTATTTGCCGTGGCGGTTGTGGCGAGTGCGGGAATGGTTTGAGGAAGCGCTTGCAAAACGCGGACGATGCGCCGATAGTCGGGGCGAAAATCATGTCCCCAGTCGGAGATACAATGGGCTTCATCAACAACGAATAAGCCAATTCGTTGCGATATGGGTAACAGAATGGTTTGGCGAAAGTTTTCATTGGCGAGTCGTTCGGGAGAAATGAGCAGAATATCAATGATTCCCCCTTGTAATTGAGTGTTAATCTGTTCCCACTCTTCGGGATTACTGGAGTTAATCGTGGCGGCGTTAATATTAATGCGTTCAGCGGCGACAATTTGATTTCGCATCAAAGCCAGGAGGGGTGAAATCAGCAGGGTGGAACCCGCACCACTATTTCGCAGCAAGCGAGTAGCGAGAAAGTAGACAATGCTTTTCCCCCAGCCTGTGCGTTGTACAACCAGGAGCCGCGATCGCGCTAGAATTATGCTAGCGATGGCTTCCCATTGTCCATCCCGAAATTGAGCAGTTGGATTATTGAGAGCTTGGCGCAGCAGTGACAGCGCTTGGGCTTTGAGTTTGGTTGTCATATCGATACACCGTAGCGATAATAGCCAAGGCGGGTTTAGTTTCATTATGGGTTTTCTTCTGAATGTTATCAGTAAAACCCGCCCCTACTGTCCTCAAATTCAAATCAACTTATCAATGGATAATTAATAATTGATAATTGACAATTGATCAATTGGGTCTAAGATCTCTTCATTTACGAAGAAATTAAAAAAGATTTTCCTTAATTTCAATCCTCTTCTTTTAAGGAGAGGTCATTATCCATTGTTCATTATCCATTGTCAATTTGTGAATGGAGTGGCTCAAAAGATTGGCGGACTGGGCGTTAGCTTTAAAATTGTTTAACCCTAGGAATGCGAAAAAGGCGAGAAGTATGTCTCGTCGCTTAAACTTCATGTTGTTTACCTTCGCCAAATAGAAAAGTATCAGATATTATATCCTTTTAGAGAGAGGTTTTACGGGAACGCCTCTCCCTAATAGAGCCTGCTATATCTGGCACAATCTTTTTTGCCTACTCTAGATACTTAGTGAGACAGGTTTTGTTGTCGCATCCTGAGTTTATCCAAAAACTGGATAACTACCCTTTCCAGCGGTCTATCTTGAATCCTTTGAACAAATTTAGTTAATGGGTTGAGTTCAATAACATAATTCCCAATTTGAATCCCCAGCGGTGCTAAATGCTTACCGGATAGTTCCTGGTGCAGTAAGGGAAACTTGCCCTGCTTTAAATAATCAATGAGCCACAGCACATCACTATTTCTTCTGTGTTCCTCATCTTTAAATCTGTCCTGCTCACTTCCAGCAATTGTATCCTTGTCAAAAGAAATAATGCCTGTTAAATTAAACAGTGGGCTTTGGCTGATGTAGCATAGAGTTTGTTCCCTTGTGGGAATTACACCCAGGTTTTTTGAGTCGAGGAAACGGGCGATGAAAGCTAGAGGTCGAGGAATGGCACTTTGCGTATCACTAATATCAGGTGCGATGAGTAAAGAAGGTTGACCTTTGATAGCACGTTGTAGGTCAGGACTATCGAGGATACTTTCTTCAATTTGTCGAATCTGACTGTCCGCGTCTGAATTACACCGCTTTAAAATATCTCGCCATCTGTCGCCACTTAAAAGCTCTAAAAGGGCGATGTACTTGCACCCTAAACTGTGACCTATCCAAAAATAGTTTTCTGGATTTTGATAAACTTCAGTTGGATAGTTGAGTTTCTTGGCAATTTGGGAAATTTCCTGGGACAGAAATTTCTGTTCTTTTAACAAATTAATTGAAACAGACCAATGGCGAAAGGTAAACCGGAATGGTAGAGCAATAATCGTATAACCTTCATCAAACAACGCCTTTAATAAATAGCGATAAAAAACGGTCGGTAAACTGCCAAAGAAAGCACCGCCGATAAATTGAATAACACCTTTGGGATTGGGATGAATAGCAACCCAACTAAAGGAAAGTGGCGAAAATTTTATTTTCTCGTTCATATCAGTTGATTTTGCTTTTAGGGGGGTAGGGGAAATCTGAATATGTAGTAAGCCGAAGGAAAATTAGTATATTTCCTAAGTATGGTAGTAGAGACGTAACCTGCTACATCTCTACTATCTTTTTGGTCAAAATCCAGGTTGATACCGACTGAATTACGGTTTAAGCTGTGATTGTTTAACGGCTTGGAGCTTGGGTTTCTAACTCACTGATCCGTTCCACCATCGCGCTTAAAACCTGTTGCAAGCTATCGGTGGTGCTTGAGATTGCTCCATTGCTCAGATTCGGGGGGTTAAGAGTAAGCCGATCAGGATTTTCTCGGATAATTTCGGCTAACCCAGGGTCAAGATCAAGAATTTCCGGAGGAAGTTGCCGTATCGGAAAATTTGGGAATTGAAACTGAGTCAGTTTAACTTGAGAACCGCCTGTAGCCGTGGGAAGTGCATAAGCAAGTTGGTCAAAGTCTTCCTTGCTTGTGGGAAAGTTTTTTGGCAAGAATGTTCCTCGTTGCTGAGGAGTCAGCAACAAGTCAAAGGAGCTAGAACCAAATAAGTTGGCTAGGGAAAGCGTAACAAATCCACGTATTTCAGTATCTGCCTTGTCAACAACCTCTTTTTTGGTTACATCAGGTTGTAAGAGAAATAATCCGGTATCTCGTGGACCAATGGATATCAAATAGGTTTGGGTAGTTGGGGTCTGACTAACGGGATTTAATGGACTATTCAAACCCGCGACATCAAAAAATGCTAGTAGCGGTTGGCTGTTTAGGTTTGGAGATTGAGCGGTGAAATTGACTCGCAGTCGGACAGGGACACTGCTATTGAGATTAGAAATTGTCAAAAAGTAACCCTGGATAATAGTCCGACCTGCGCCTAATATGTCAGCAGCCGGCTGCACTAGGGGTTTAACCAAAAGCTCGAAAGTAGAAACAACTGTGGATACAGCCATTAGCTTGAAACTCCTTTAATAGAACATCAGAACCTAGTACCGCTTCCGAGAAATTCACAATGGTTTGATTGTCAGCATTTTAGTAAGGCTTGACTGATCAATTGATTTCCGCCGCGCTGTACTTAGTGATTAACCGGGTTGTCCCTCGGTTATTACTAGAAACGAGGATTAAGGGGGGACTATTCCAGATTGATACAAAACTTTACATTAGGAGTTGAAGCGGAACCACACAAACAAAGAGGAGGCGATTGAAATCGCGGAACCACACAAACTTTCGTCCGCCTGTGGCGGCTGTGAGTATTCGTCAGTATGAAAAAGCCCTAGAGTCTCTGGTTGAGTACAATTGTACTGCTTTTAGCCAAGAAATTGAGTTCTTGGCGGGTGTAGGAGCTTACTCACGGCAGTTTATAACTAGCAACCCGTACCTTTAAGTCACCCTCTTGGGGAGGGTAGCTGAAAATAAAGGCTCCCTCTTGAATTTCACCACTGGACAAAAAGTTAATAGTTTGTTCCCCTGATTCTTGAACTCCCCCTGCTGTTGTGAGTTCCGCCACCACCTGAACAGATTCCGCCGTTCTACCTCCACTATTGGTGACTGTGAAGGGGACATAAAATTGTCCCTTTACTTGGCGAATTTCTACTTGTTTAATAGTTACACAGAGGATAGGGGGTTGACTGTCTCTACCCAGTCCTCTAAATGTGACCAGTCCCACAATTGTAATTAAAATGAACAGGGAAATGGTAAAGCTGACCCACTCCGCCGGGGAACGATGAGAGGAGTTCGCTTGATCGCAAGAGTGATCACTCATCTGTTTTTTGCGGCTGGATACCTCGTCTATGTACTCTTATGTGGGGAGGAAAGCCTCGTCCATAGCTAGGCTATGGGCAGGGTAGTTGACATCATATCGCTAAACGTCCAGCAGCACCGCCAATAGTGGCAGGTAGCCCTAATAACAGCGTATACCGCAACCACAAAAACCACGGATCACTCAAGCTAAGACGGTTGAAGAACCACAACATTAAAGCCGAAGCCAGCAGTGAAATCAAGTAGGAGAGAATAGTTTTCCCGATAGGAGTTGGCAAGATTCCTTTCTGTAGGCGGCGTGGGCGTTGGTGGGCAAAGCCAGCAGCAAAAACAATCCCGTAGGAAATGAGTAAGGAGGCGGCAATAATGACCAACAGCCAAGGGGGTGATGCGGCAGCCGCTAGGGTGGGAATTTCGTCAGTCGGGGCAATACTAAAGGCAACAATAATTGCACCGATTAAGGTCGCACTAATATCAGCTATCATATCCCGGAAACCGAGTTGCTTGATCTGTGGCTGGATGATTATAATCGACCGTGAACCTTGACTGGATTCAAATTCAGCCGATTGTTCTGGCAGTAGCGATCGCGCCATCGCTACACCCAAGGAAAATGGTACACTCTCAAAAATTACTTTTCCCAATGCTTCATCAATTGGAGTTTCTCCGGTAATTCGACGCAGCAAAATTAGAATAACTGTCGCACAAACAATGCCAATTGCCAAGGCTTCTACGCTTTCTATTGCCGCATGAACTATCCCATCACGCCTGCTTTTGCGGAAGCCTTCGCTGCGATTAAATAAAAACACAGCTAGATAGGTAATGCTTAGAACCCCCAGTAATATGATAGGTTCAATATAAGAACCTATCCACCAAACCTCCATAGTATAGAGCAGAGGAATACCAAATAAGAAACCACCGAAAATACCTCGAATGATTTGATGAATCTCTAATAACCAAGTCGGTGAATGCTGTTGTGTCTGGATCAGTTTAACCATAGTCTATTTAACTAAGAAATTTATGATGGTTGAATCAGTCACTCATCTCTCATCCCCAACTCCTGGCGTCGATGGAGCCATCGAGACACATCACTAGCTGTAATAATTCCCTGTAGATCTCCATTGTTAGTCACTAACACTCGCCCCATTCCTGTATTTTGCATCTTTTGCAACACATTAGACATAGTCTCATCCGGACGAGCGGTTAAATCCTTCTGCACAGGTTTCATAATATCTTCAACCCGATAGCTTTTCCATTGTTCTCGTGAGATTTGCTTAAACACAGCGAGTAACCAGCAATGGCTAGAGCGCTTACTGATATTGGAGACAGGATTAGTGATGCTGTGGATTTTAGCCACAAGTAAATGGGTTGACCGTTATTTGTCACGACTGATTAATTGGGCGTTGCCGCGCTGGACGACACTTAATGTGCAAAATTACGCCAGTTTGCTACGTCTGTCTGGTGATTACACCGTAATGGAGATGGAAGTACATAACAAAGGACAAAGAACAAAAGACTCATTAAAGAAAAGAGGCGGTAGACCGCAATGCTACAATCAGAGGGGGTAACGGGGAAAGCGAGGTTCGATTCGGGAATAAAGGGATTGAGGTCAATCCTGAATAGATTGGCTACATTAAAAACTATTGATGCTCCCACCTTAATCGGGCGCTGCACTGAATCAGGGCACTTAGGGAAGCAAAATACCCCACATTACTCAAAACGCTTTGAGGGACATGGCTATGCAGTCGGAACAACAACAGCGAATCATGGGCTACTTTATGGAGGAGGCACAAGACCACCTCAATACCATAGAGCAAGGTTTGCTAAATCTGCAAAGCACCATCGAAGACGCTGAGACGGTGAACGAAATGTTCCGCGCTGCTCATTCGGTTAAGGGCGGAGCAGCTATGTTAGGACTCAATAGCATACATCAAACTGCCCATCGCCTAGAAGATTACTTTAAAATCCTCCAAGAAGCTCCGATTAGAGTAGATACTCACTTAGAATCCCTGTTGCTGCGAGTTTTCGATATCCTCAGCGCTCTTTTAGGGCAGCTGCAAGGAGCTTATGGATTGACCGACGAAACAGCCAGTACGATTATGTCTGATGCTGAGCCTGTCTTTGAGCAACTCAACAGCTATCTGCAACAGTTAGTCCAAAACACTCAAGCGGCTGGTGATACTCCTTCCCTAGCCAATTCATCTCAATCCTCTAGTAAAGGAACAAAAACCTTGCCCGCCACCTTTAAACGAAATGTGCTGGTAGAACTGCGGGAGATGTTGCAACTGTATAAGCAGTCGGATACTCCCGAACATCGCCACGCCCTGCAAGAACATTGCCAAAGGTTGATCGAATTAGGCGATCAATTAGACTTACCGGGGTGGGGTGAATTACTAGAGATATCAAAAAGTGCGATCGCGAATCTTGAAAATTCCTATCGCTTACTCGCTAGCGTCACCATTAAGGAAATTAAACAAGCTCAAGAATTAGTTCTGAGCGGGCGCTCCGTTGAGATTGTACCCAGTGAACAACTCAAAGCCCTGGCACCAGACGCCACAACAGTCGAATCAGCGACAGCACCTGATATTAGCACCCATTCTTCCCATCAACCAACTCCTGTAACCGAGGAATCCGACCTAAACCTAAATAAAGCCACCCATCTCCCCGATAGTCGAGATACCTATATCCAATCCCAGGATACCTATATCCAAGATCCAAACGACACAACAGAGTTCAGACACGATCAACTCCGATTCTCGGTGGTTCAATCCTCAAACTCGATCTCTCCCCTCTCCGATCAGGGCGAACCCGAAGTGGGTATCGCAGAACTCAATAGTTTAGCCGATATTTTTGAAACTCAAACACCTGATTTCGATCAAAGTTGGCAAGAAGAAGAAATTATCAGCCTAAATGCTCAATCCTTAAACTCTGATTCAGATGATTTTCTGAATCTTGAAGACTCGAATGATTTCTCGGATCTAATTGAGGATAGTGAGAATTTAACAAATAATGACTTAAGGCAAGGGTTAGCGGATGAGTTCGCCCTAGACGCGATCGCAAATCCTCAAGCATCAAAAGAATCATCGGATTCCTTTGATATCTCATCCAGCTTGACCGATGACTTTTCTGATCTACTATTTGAGTCAGATAGCTCAGAAGATTCCGACCCAATGAGTCAATCAGGTGATGACTTAAAGAGTTTATTTGGTGATAGTTTCTTTGACGGGGAAGGAGAAAATTCGCCAGCAGCCATTCTCAGTTATTCAGAACTTGAGGATTTGGACGTAGATGAGGACTTTCTCCAATCCTCCCTTGAGGGCGATGAAACCGTCTCAGAATCAGACTTTGACTTTGATGACCTGCTAGAAATTTCCAGCAGTGAAGAAAATCTCCAAACCCCAGGAGAATCAGTCAATCAGAGCGATTTAGCTCTGGAAGACTATCTAGACAGTAATGATTTAGATTTAGATCTAGAAAACCATTTAGACAATAGCAATCAAGCTGATACAATCGACATCGAATCAGCAACACCGGAAGCGGGAGATGTATCAAATATGTTTGAAGAAACATCTCTCGACGATTTTGCTCAAGAAGCTTGGGAAGAGTCAGAAGACCTCCCCGATTTTGAGGCTCTCAATGACTTCTTTGATTTAGAATCACCTGAAGTTGAATCGACGCCAGTCGATAGCTTGACTGACCCAGAAGAGGTTTCTATCGTTGATATGCCCCTATCCAGGGATGAAGCTTTATTGAATGAAAGCACAACTTCATTCCAAAAGGATGGGGAAAGTTCGGAGTCATGGTTTGAGGAAGAAGGCGACGAAATTCTGCCAGGAGTAACAGAAGATGCCGAAGAACTCTTTGCTGAAGAAGGTGAAGAGTCATTGGACTCAACGGTACAGGTAGAGGATTTCGAGATCGATTGGTTAACGGATGAATCTCAACAGACACAACAACCGTGGACATCGGAAACTGAATCAGCAGCTGACCTATTTGGCGATTGGGAAACACCACAGACGCCATCTAGCGAAGATTTAGACGCCCTCTTTACTGAAGATGAAGATGGTGAGGAGTCATTTGACTCAAGCGCCGAGGTAGAGGATTTAGATGCAGATTGGTTAACCGATGAGTCAAAAGGGACACCGCAACCGGAAACACCACAAACCCAAGAGGATTTATGGGGCGAGTGGGAAACAACAGAAACACCGCCGAGTGAAGAGTTAGACGACTTATTTGGCGAAGCAGAAGAGGAAGCATTAGCCAGCAACGCCCAGGTAGAGGATTTAGATGCAGATTGGTTAACCGATGAGTCAAAAGGGACACCGCAACCGGAAACACCACAAACCCAAGGGGATTTATGGGACGAGTGGGAAACAACAGAAACCCCATCGAGTGAAGAGTTAGACGACTTATTTGGCGAAGCAGAAGAGGAAGCATTAACCAGCAGCGCCGAGGTAGAGGATTTAGATGCAGATTGGTTAACCGATGAGTCAAAAGGGACACCGCAACCGGAAACACCACAAACCCAAGAGGATTTATGGGGCGAGTGGGAAACAACAGAAA
>NZ_JAVJRX010000004.1:0-22958 GCF_040219735.1 Coleofasciculus sp. G1-WW12-02
GGGGTGGAGGGGTATGGTTGCCCCTCCGGTTTTCACCCATTTCTGGGGTAAAGTTAGCCTCGCCAAGGTTATCGGTCGGTAACTGTCCAAAAAGCACTGTTTCAGTGACCTTAAAACTGTTTAACTTTTCGGTTCTAGAGCAGCAAACTGGCTATCGCATCCGCTGGTAGGTCTTTAACACTTGCCGATAACGTAGTGCGCTTAGCACTTAGGCTGGTAAGCACAGCTTTAACTTACTTGGCTAAAGCTCCGTGTATGCGAGACCGGGGTTGCTTACCGGGTATCAGACGGTATCAACCGCTTCATACTCGAACTTGATTTCCTTCCACAGTTCGCAAGCGGCGGCTAATTCAGGACTCCATTTACAGGCTTCGCGGATAACATCGCCGCCTTCACGCATCAGGTTGCGTCCTTCATTACGGGCTTGGATGCAAGCTTCTAAGGCGACACGGTTAGCCGTTGCACCAGGAGCGTTACCCCAGGGGTGACCCAGAGTACCACCACCGAATTGCAGGCAGGAATCATCGCCAAAGATTTCAACCAGCGCTGGCATGTGCCAAACGTGGATACCACCGGAAGCGACCGGCATTACACCGGGCATGGATGCCCAGTCTTGGGTGAAGTAAATGCCGCGTTCGCGATCGCGCTCAATATGATCTTCCCGCATCAGGTCAACAAAACCCATGGTGATGCCTTTTTCACCTTCGAGCTTACCTACAACGGTACCGGAGTGAAGGTGGTCACCACCGGACATCCGCAGACATTTGGCAAGCACCCGGAAGTGAATGCCGTGGATCTTCTGACGGTCGATTACCGCGTGCATCGCACGGTGGATGTGTAGTAGTACACCATTGCGACGACACCATTGCGCCAAAGTAGTGTTCGCCGTGAAGCCACCCGTCAGGTAATCATGCATGATAATCGGCGTACCGATTTCCTTGGCGAACTCCGCCCGCTCCATCATTTGTTCGCAGGTGGGGGCGGTGACATTCAGGTAGTGACCTTTCATTTCACCGGTTTCGGCTTGGGATTTTTCAATTGCCTCTTGCACGAATAGGAAGCGATCGCGCCAGCGCATGAAGGGCTGGGAGTTAATGTTTTCGTCGTCTTTCGTGAAGTCTAGACCGCCGCGCAGACACTCATAAACGGCACGACCATAGTTCTTCGCCGACAAACCCAACTTGGGCTTAATCGTGCAACCCAACAAGGGACGCCCGTACTTGTTCAACTTATCGCGCTCAACCACGATCCCGTGAGGCGGTCCTTGGAAGGTCTTCAGATAAGCCACTGGAATCCGCATATCTTCTAGACGCAGGGCTTTCAGGGCTTTAAAACCAAACACGTTCCCCACAATGGAGGTCAGCATGTTGGTTACAGAACCTTCTTCAAACAGATCCAAGGGGTAAGCGACGTAGCAGATATACTGATTATCTTCGCCACGGACTGGCTCTACTTCATAGCAACGACCTTTGTAGCGATCCAGGTCAGTCAACAGGTCTGTCCAAACCGTTGTCCAAGTTCCGGTGGAAGACTCAGCCGCTACAGCTGCACCCGCTTCTTCTGGAGGCACCCCAGGCTGCGGGGTCATGCGAAAAGCTGCCAGAATATCTGTATCTTTAGGAGTGTAATCCGGAGTGTAATACGTTAATTTATAATCCTTGACCCCGGCATCATACCCAGCTTTTGACTGAGTTTTTGTTTTAGCGTAAGACATGTTTTCCTTCCTTAGGAACGTACTGAATGTTGCGACAGGCTCAACCCTTATGCATTATTAACGATTTTATGCCCTTACTTAAAGACTAAAATCGCTAAAATGACTCTGAAAATTAGCCCGGATTGGGTGCATCCCCACACCCAACCTGCTCATTTTGGTTTTTGGTTTCTGAATTACCTATTATCCGCCATTTTGGGTCAAAAAACTTGACTCAGCCAAGACATTTTTTTATTGAGCGGATCAGGATAAGAGCAATTATCCCACAGCACCAAACTATTGCTTGATATGGGCTTCTCTCCCCTTATGGCTTTAGGTGGCATCCTTGTGGCGATTCATTTCACGCCAAATTGAAAAATTATAGCGTGTTCGCGAAGCGGCACGACGTGCAGCTCCTTGCCAGACAAGTGAAATTTTCAGCAACGTTGTTAATATACCAAAGAATTCAATAAGTTTAACTTCAAATATTCTTGAGAATTGTATAAGGTACTATTATAAATCAACGAAATGTTAAATATTATTAAGTTTCTGTTACAAAATAACCAATCTGGGACGTATTGAGGTAAGGATTTTATAGTCCAGGATGAAACATCACTCCGACTAATATAGATATAGAAAAACTATCCCAATAGTCTCAGAGAACATGGCGTCTTTGAATGCCCCGATTCATCTTTTCATCGGTGCTACCCTGCTAGGGTTAGGGTTACCCCTGGCAAGCTTAACCGCTCCTCTATGGATGGGGATTGAGCCGAACCAAGTACTGGCACAAGTGACCCTAGCTCAAACCGAACTGGGGACAGCCCCCGACTATCAAGGTGCGCCCCCTCCCCCAGGAGGCGCTCCGTTACCCCCCGAACGCTTGCGACGACAAGTAGAACCCCTATCCATCGATTTTCGCGTCCCCGCGTTGCAACCCGACTACACCGGTGACCTCTGGGTGGGAACCTACTCAGGACTTGCCCGAATTGACCCGAACACCGGACGCCTGAAAGCCCGTGTTGATTTACCAAACTACACCATTGACGCCTTAGCCCAAGACCGGGTAGGACGAATTTGGCTGGGAACTTATGAAGGATTGTTACGAGTAGATCCCCGCAGTAACGAGGTTACCGCACAAAACTTTACATTACCCTCGAATCGAGTCTTATCCTTACAAATAGATCGGCGTGGGTATCTCTGGGTAGGAAGCGATCGCGGTTTGGCTATGATTAGTCCCGACAAAGGATTATTGATGACCACGGTGCAAGAACTCCCCGGCGTCAGCGCCAATGCTCTGACATTAGATGAAGAGGGTCAACTTTGGGTGGGTACATTAGAAGGATTAGTGCAAGTCGATACCGCCAGTGCTTTTGTCATTCGGCGGATTGGCAATCTACCTGGAACCATTGTCCAAACCCTCACCACAGGACCTGATGGCAAGCTGTGGGTCGGAACACCCAGTAGTCTTTTGGTAATTGACCCCAACAATCCCTTTGCCGAACCGCGTTCGGTGACTCCGTTACGGGGGCGTAGTGTAACAGCGGTGCGCTTTGCTCTAGATGGTAGTGTTTGGGTAGGTACGGAAAGTGGCTTGTTAAAAATCAGAGCGGAAACGGGAGCCGTGTTGGGAGAACTATCCGATCTTCCCTCAGACTATATTCTTTCCCTGTCCCCAGATATTGGGAATAAATTATGGGTGGGAACGACGGAAGGACTAGCCTGGGTTAGCCTATCCACGGGTCAAGTCAGACCTCATTTAGCGTTTGTTAAGAATCCGCCAGAGACGTTTTAGTCATTTATTTAGGAAGTCATCATTCATAATTTAGACGGGGCGGGTTTAGTTCCGGTAGTGGTTTGAGTTTAAACGTTATCGGTAAAACCCGCCCCTACACAATCACGCACCATGTCCTCGAGGATCGCCAAGGATCAAAACTCCCCTAATGGTAAATATCCAGCAACTGAAACAATGGAAACAACAAGGGCGTCCGTTGGTCGTCTTGACTGCTTGGGATTATGCGATCGCACAATTATTAGATGCGGCTGGAGTTGATATTATTCTGGTTGGGGATTCCTTGGGAATGGTCACCTTGGGGTATGAGACGACATTACCCGTGACCTTGGAAGAAATGCTACACCATGCTAAAGCCGTGCGTCGGGGTGTAAAACAGGCGTTCGTGGTGTGCGATCTACCCTTTTTGAGTTATCAGGAAAGTCTCCAACAAGCGATGCATTCGGCGGGTCGGGTATTGAAGGAAACAGGGGCGCAGGCGGTGAAGTTAGAAGGCGGACATTCTGCCATTGTCCAAACTGTAGCCCATTTAACGGCGGTGGGAATTCCAGTTATGGGTCATGTGGGCTTGACACCGCAGTCGGTACATCTTCTCGGTTATCGTCAGCAAGGGAAAACAGAAGAGGCGGCGGAGCGGATTTTGGCAGAAGCGATCGCGCTTGAGCAAGCGGGTGTTTTTGCCCTGGTTTTAGAGCATATTCCGGCAGATTTGGCTAGGAAGATTACACAAACCTTAACCATTCCCACGATTGGGATTGGTGCTGGAGTCGATTGCGACGGACAGGTATTAGTCACCGCCGATTTACTGGGACTTTCGGAACGTCAGCCACCCTTTGCCAAGTTATATGCAAATTTGCGGCAAGTGATTACTCAGGCGGTGCAAGACTATAGTCATGATGTGCGAGAGCGACAGTTTCCAGAGGGGAAATAGTTGCTAAAGCGATAGATTGGTATTCCTCTTAGGAGTTCTTCAATTGAACACCATACCAATTGAGGACGGCTAACCATATCATCGATAAAGTTGTGGAAAAATACTGACGAAGAAACGATAAACGTGAAACCCGATCCCACACAAAACTTTACAATGACGCGATTTATCTGCCGGATGAAACATTCCAGGCAGGACAGCTTATTCTAAAAGAGCAGGGTAGAATGTAAAGATTATGGCATCTGTTCCCAATCCCTCCCTCGATGCGGGTTTAGCGGCTCTCAAACAGGGCAATTACGCGGCGGCGATCGAACACCTAGAAGGTGTCTGCGAGATTGAGTTAGATGAAGCCATCGTCTCCCGCGCCAGTGTCGCCCTAGTCAAGGCTTATCGCCAAAGTGGTGATATCCAAAACGCGATCGCGCTTTGCCAAACCCTCACCCAAGATCTCAATCCTAAGGTTCAACAATGGGCGACAAATACCTTACCAGAACTCATGGCGGAATCCCCACCTCCAGCCAATCATACGGGTTTTACGCCTGTAGAGAAAAGTTCGGCTAATCCCTCCGCATCCGATACTACCGGATTTGTTCCCCTAAACTCCCCCTCCTCCCCCGCCAAACCTGGAACGGTTAAACAGCGGTTAGCTGATTCTGCTAAACGCCTGTTTGCAGGTGGCAAATCGCGGCAAAATCCGCCAGGAAACCAACCTCCTCCTCAACCCTCATCCCAACTCCCGGTTGCTTTCACACCCCCTTCAGCACCCTCTGTCTTTTCCGCTAGCCCTCGGTTTCGTAACTTAGGGCGTGCGGAAAACTGGAGTCCCTTCAAACGCCCGAAATTAAGGCGATTGGGGCTAATTGGGGTAGGAAGTGCGATCGCGTTTGCTTGGTTGCTGCGTTTCTGGTTAGAGTTTTTAATGGCAACCACCAATACTATCTTGGTGAAATTGCCGCTATTATCACCGATTCAATGGTTCTACCGTGATCCTACTCAGGTTTTAGCTGTCTTAGGGATTGTGACGCTAATCGTCTCTCCCTGGTTAATGGATTGGCTATTAAGACAGGTGTATGGATTAGAACCTCTTTCCGTAAGCCAACTGGCGGCGCGATCATCAGAATCGGCTAAAACTATCCAACGCTTTTGCCGTCAACGCCGTTTACCGTTACCGACGCTGGGTATTTTACCCACACAAGCGCCTTTAGCGATAACCTATGGTAATTTGCCTCGCACGGCTCGAATTGTCGTCAGTGAGGGCTTATTGACACAACTCGCTGAAGATGAAATCGCCACGATCTATGCGACTCAGTTGGGGCATATTGTTAACTGGGACTTTATCTTAAGTTCTCTAGGCACATTAATTCTCCAGTTTCCCTATCTCCTATATATATATGTTGCCCAAGGGGGAGAACGGTTAGCGGAGTGGATTCGGGGCAAATATCCCGCCACTCAACGAGTGTTACCGCCTCTGTGTTTAGGGATTACCAGTATTATTTCCAGCTTAGGTTACGCCACCTACTGGCTACTGCGCCTCCCCCTGCTCTGGTTTTCCCGGATTAGAATTTACTATAGCGATCGCGTGGCGATAGAAACCACCGGAAATCCCAACGGCTTAACCCGGGCGCTATTGAAAATCGGCTTAGGAATGAGTGATGCAATCCATCAAGCCGATCAAACCCGCCCCTTATGGGAAAGCTTTGATTTAGTATTACCCCTAGGATACCGACAAGGATTACTCTTAAGCAGTTGTTCGCCCCATGTTCCCTTTGAACGGGTTTTACAGTGGGAATGTACCAACCCCTACCGCCACTGGTTAATTATCACAGAGGCTCATCCTTTATTAGGCGATCGCTTGCATTTGTGCGCTCGTTATGCTTATGAGTGGCGGTTGGGTACAGAATTGGATTTACCCATACCACCACCGCCAATACGGGATAATAAAACCCGCTGGTTGAAACTAATTGATAGTTATAAAGCCTTTCCCTTATTTCAAAGTGTCCTATTAACTGGATTTGTTGTCGGTGTTGTGCTGCGAGTGGTATTCTGGCTACTCGGTATTCTCAGTGATTGGTTATCTCGCCAGTGGATAACTGGATTCTGGCGGCTAATCTGGTTACACAACGCTGGGTCATTTCTCGATGCTTGTATCCTAGTTGCATTTAGCCTAAGTATTATTCTCTGGATTAATCGTTACTTTCCCGATATCAAACCTGCGGCGATTCGTCACCAACCCAGCTTAGAACAAATGTTAGCTGATCCGAATGCGTTACCCTCTACCCATCAACCTGTGGAATTTACAGGTAAACTTTTAGGGCGACAAGGATTGCAGAATTGGTTAGGGGTGGATTTAATTATCGAAACGGATAGTGGTTTAGTTAAACTGCATTACTTTTCAATTTTAGGTCCTCTGGGTAACTTACTCCCCCTGGGAACTCGCCCTAGTGATTTAGTCGGTGAATCGGTGACAGTAATGGGTTGGTTTCGGCGGGGGGTTACGCCTTGGATTGATGTGGAAACATTAAGTACATCAGATGGGAAAATCAGTCGCGCCCATTATCCGTTATGGTTAGTTATTTTGGCTGTGGTGGCGGCGATATGGGCATCCTATTTAATTTGGACATTACCCGCATAGATGTTTGTCACCCCCTTTTACCACGGCGATTAAAATCGGAATTATGTCATCTTTGTAGGTTGGGTTTCGCTTACGCTCTACCCAACCTACGAGAACTAAATCTGCCTTTGTAACCTTCGTTTACCACGGCGATTTTAATCGCTGCTACACAAACAAAGTCCGCCTACGCGGACTGGGTTATAACAGGGGTGGCTAACCCTGATTTGGTGTAACATCTTTTGTCACCTTAATGTCACTAAATCCACCCTTTTGTAGGGGCGGGTTTAACCACTAACGTTTGTTGTCACCCTGATGTAACTAAACCCGCCCTTTTGGTAGGGGTGAGCCTTTGTAACCCTCGTTTACCACGGCGATTAAAATCGCTGCTACACAAACAAAGTCCGCCTACGCAGACTGGGTTATAACAGGGGTGGCTAACCTTGATTTTGTGTAACATTTTTTGTCACCTTAATGTCACTAAATCCACCATTTTGTCGGGGCGGGTTTAACCACTAACGTTTGTTGTCACCCTGATGTAACTAAACCAGCCCCGACTAAGAACCATAATCCTGGCTACAAAAACACAATGACGGAAGCAGCTTCACCCTCATCTTTGCGTGTCTGTTGATAAGTTGGCTAGTTTCATAGAGCGATCGCAATTCCCGTTCCGACGAATAAATCTACCTATTCGCCAATTAGATCCCTGAATTCTTCAGGAAACCGGGGCGGGTTTAGTCACATCCAGGTACACCAGAAAAGATAGTAGTGAAACCCGCCCCTACATACGTGCTATGCTTTCTTCCCGAAGTGAAGGGTTAAAACTTATCTCATATCGTGACAAGTCAGAATAATTACGGTGCCATAACGTTCTCTGGAAACTGCCCAGTCATATTACCCGCAGGCGAATATTGGCAAACCACATAGAAAGCATTGTACTGAGTTCCTTGAATGGTTTTGACGCCCTGTGCCGCACCACATCCTAATTGGGTACTATTCTTCCACACCACCTGAGTAAAATGCCCTGTTTCCGAAGAAAATCCAGGATTGGCATAGTCATAGTCTGAAACCTCGTTGTACCAATTTGTAACCGCTTGGTTCGCCAGGGTAGCAGCGTCTACAGAGGATGCTGTCGTGTACGAAACATAGATGTTTTCTCCTGCATCCGAGTTACTGTGTTCAAAAACGCCATTACTTGCCAGATAATTCGCCCAGTTTTGAGCGCTGTTGTTCAGGGAATCACTCAGAGTCATATCTGGACTATTATGGGTGTTCCGATAGGTATTGTGCTGAGACAAAGCTGTGCTACGCAATGTACCTAAGTTTATCCCTGTCTGCCCATTAACTGGGTTACTGCTGATTATCCCTAAGGGAATCATCGTCGCCAAACCGAGACAAATACCTTTAACGAATTGCTGCTGATTCATATAGACTACTCCCGTCTGCAGATGGAAAAAAGTTATATATCAAAGCTAACTGAACAATTTGCTTATAACGTGTTTATTTACAATAATTAATGTTGCAGCGTGAGAGTTTTATTTATTTAAGGTTATATAACAATTAAGGTGGCGGCGAGATGGGCATTCTGTTTAATTTAATTGGGATATTTTCAGATAAAAATTGGACGCATAACTACCCGCAAAGCCATTCAGACGGCTGAACAATTTGCGGCGGCAATTCCCAATCAACAAAAATCTGAACAGGTTTATTTGAATACCCTGGCAGTACAGGCGGTGCATGACTATTTACAATTAATGGGGATTGACACCAATTTGCAGCAAAGTGATAGCTGGAATCCAGTAGTACGGATGTGTGAGGATGTGGCTGACTTGATGGTGACGGGATTGGGGAAATTGGAATGTCGCCCGGTTCTCTCAGAAATCATTAAAGACTTGGAGACATCGATGCAATCCTCCACTGTGCCACTCTGCCCGATTCCCCTGGAAGTGCAAGATGAACGCATTTGCTATATTGTTGTAGACAGGAGAACGGGGACTGCGATTACTGCCTGAAGCTGATGTGATGCGGGCAAAATTGCTGGATTTTGGGCTACAATTGGGAACCAAAATGATTGCCCTGCTGGTGGCATTGACTCAGGAAACGGATGGCAGAATTAGTTTGGTTGTGCAAGTCTATCCGGCGATGGGTGAGTCGTATTTGTCTCCTCACCTGAAACTTATTTTACAGTCTGATCCGGGAGAGGTTCTCCAGGAGGTGGAATCGAGAGGTCAAGATATTTGTATTCAATTGCGACCCTTTAAAGTTGAACCCGGAACCCATTTTAGTTTACAAGTGATTCTGGGTGAAATCAGCATCACCGAATCATTTGTTGTCTGATTTTTCCCCATTACTGCCATGAGTGAGTTAGTCGTCTTAAATTTAGGACAAGGGGATTTTAATCAGGGATTTCCTTCAGTTACAGCGCGGTTGGGACAACCGGGAAATTTGGGGATGCAAATGAGTGGTTCGTTGCCTCCAGCACCGGAAATTCCGCAATTGTACACGAATTGGCGACTCCTTTATCAGTTACTTTATCGCCAGGGTAGACGTTCCCCTATCGAAGTAGCCCCTTCTGGAATTACCAATATTTCTGATGGGGCGTTTGGTGAGATTAGTCAGCGGTTAGAAACAAGTTTTAATGGGTGGTTGGCGGCGGCGGGATTTCATGGGATTGAGTCGCAATTGAGAACTCAATTAAGTCCGAGTCAACGGGTTCAGATAATTGTTGAAAGTGATACTGATCAGGTAGTTTAACCATTTACGAGTTACAAGAAGCCCTGAGTCGGGCAATTGAGCGCGGGTTACAGTTGGTTATTTTTAACTCCTGTGATGGGTTGGGATTGGTACGAGATTTAGCCGCCGCCCGGATTCCCTTACCGCCAAGCATTGCTATGCGGGAACCCGTTGTTGATGCCGTGGCTCACACTTTTTTACAGTATTTTTTGCGGGAGTTTGCTTGGGGAGAACCCTTTCATTTAGCAGTACGACAAGCGCGGGAACGATTGAAAGGATTAGAGGATCGGTTTCCGGGGGCGAGTTGGTTGCCTGCGGCGGGGATTGTGTTTGGCGCAAATGCTCAATTGAATGTCCCAGGGGATTTTACAGCAACGACAGCGACAGGGATTGGTTTTGGCGAGGGGAATTGGTTTAATGCCTTTGGCGGGAATGAGTATCAGGATTTAGTCGGAAATCCCAGTGGTTTTGCCTTTGATTTAGCGCAACCGGAAAGTGTTATTAATGCGGGGAATTTGGCGGTAAGCGAGGGGCATAATTTAACCTTACTGGGAGGTACTGTTATCAGCACCGGGGAATTGGCTGCACCGGGAGGAAATATTACAGTGGCGGCGGTTCCGGGGGAAAGTTTGGTGAGGATTAGTCAACCAGGACAGTTATTGAGTTTAGAAATAGCACCGCCACGGGATAATGAGGGGATGTTGCTTCCGGTTGCGCCATTGGATTTAGCAACCTTGCTGACGGGGAGTGGTGAAACGGGGGAGACAGGATTAATGGTTTCTGAGGAAATAGTACAGGTAACCGATACCGAATTCAGCGTCGGAAATGGAGACGCGATCGCTAACAGTATAACAGCAAAAACCGCAACATTATCGGCGTCTAACAATTTAATGTTAGTTCCCGTAGGGGCGCATCGACGTGCGCCCTCTTTGGTAACAACAGGAGATTTAAATCTTTTAGCTAGGAGTACAGTTATTGCGCGAGATAATCTGGCGCATCCGTTTATCGCCCAAGCTGGCGGGAATTTGTATATTCAGGGGAATCAAGGGATTGACATTTGGGCGCTGAATCATCAAGAGATACCGTTTGTCAGTGGCGGAAATCTCAGTTTAGTCAGTAATGGGATTATTTCGGGAGATGCTCACTTTGCCAGTGGCGGAAGTTTGGCAATGCTTAATTTATCGGGGGAACCAGGTGATTTTGTCAGTTTGAATGACCCGATTATTAGAAGTAATGGAGATGTAACCCTTGGAAAGTATATCGGTGCATCCACGACGGACAAAAGTTTCTAATCGAAAACTACAGTATCGGCTTTGTTCCCAGCTTCAGCCTCACCGATACCCCTCAGCGCCTGTAAAACCGCCGTCGGCGATGAAAATGCCGAGATGGGATTTGCAGGTTTAGCCGTACAAGCCGGGGTCAAATCCGCCCTCGCCAGTCTCTGGAAAGTCAACGATGCTGGCACATTAGCCCTGATGACAGGATTTTATTCCCAACTTGGCAAAGACGAAATTACCATCAAAGCCAAAGCCCTGCAACAAGCCCAAATTGCCATGCTGCGGGGAGACGTGCGGATTGAATCGGGTCAACTGGTGGGAACAGATATAACCGTCAGCCTACCGCAACAGTTAAAAAACCTGAATGATTCTCAACTATCCCATCCCTATTATTGGGCAGGATTCACTATGGTTGGCATTCCTTGGTAATTTCCACGATTTTTTAGTCGCCCTACTTACGCATATTTGCACTTTTGGGTCAATGCGTAAGTCCTAATCTTGTTACCATCAATTTGCCGATACTTAAACGAAACTACGGCGCCAAAACGTTCTCAGCAAACTGTCCAGTCACATTACCCGCAGGCGCATAATGGCAGACGACATAAAAGGCGTTATACTTAGTACCGCTAATGGTTTTGACGCCCCGTGCCGCACCACAACCTAATTGGGTACTCTTTTTCCACACCACCTGAGTAAAATGCCCTGTTTGGGAAGAAAACCCTGGATTGTTATAGTTATAGGCTGAAACCTCGTTATACCACCTACTCACCGTTTGGTTAGCCAAAGTAGCCGAGTCTATGGAAGATGCCGTTGTATAGACAGCGTACAAGTTTTCTCCTGCATTATTACGTTGACTGGAGCTACTATGTTTAAAAACGCCATTAGTAGCCAGATAATTCGCCCAAGTTTGAGCGCTACTGTTGAGGGAACTACTCAAGGTCATAGAAGGACTATGATGGGTGTTCCGATAGGTATTGTGCTTAGACAGGGCTGTGCTGCGAAATGTACCTAAGTTTATGGATGTCTGCCCATTAACTGGATTACTGCTGATTATCCCCAAGGGAATCATCGTTGCCAAACCGAGATAAACAACCCGAAAGAATTGCTTCCGATTCATTGGCTACTCCTGTTTGCGGATGAAAAAAGTTTGTATATCCAAGCTAACCCATCAATGATACTGTTGGTCAATTAACTAGGTGAAAGACCTCTCTCCTTGCCGGCAAGGGGCTTTCAGGCTCCCCCTTCCGTGCAACAAAAGCTCCCGCATCCGCTGGCTTCCCCTCAAGCAAAAGGTTTTCTCCTCTCCCAGGGGGGTGGGAAGGGGGCTGGGGGGTTAGGTTTTTCGACTTTACCAACAACATCATCAATTTACTCACAGAAGCTGATTCGTAAATTTCTTGTAACAAAAGTGACAGCATTTAATCATCAAAAAGTAAACTTCCATGTCATTTGCTTGTGCTTTCCGGTAAAAGTGATTACATTAGAAATTGAAGCACCAAGGCTTCTAATGACAGAAGTTAAACAACACTATCAAAGTAGGAGGCATAAAACCGACTGACAAATTCTATCTCTATTTCTTCAGTAATAAGTAGCAGCAACGCTCAACAAATTGCTCAGATTTCCTAAAATTACCAACTAGGGAGATGAAGCACTTAGAAGTCAATTTTTAGTGCGACTCCAGATAGGATTAACTAAAACAGGAAATCATTTAAGCAATCTAGTTTTGAGAGTTGCTGTTGCTTTGTGGTTTTTCATTCGTCATTCGTCATACTCGCTTCTGTTCACGCAAGCCAAGTTTAAAACACAGACTGAACGATAAAATTATAGAACCCTTCTTTTCCAGACTGTAGAGACGTTGCCTGCAACATCTCTAGAAGGCTATGTCTCTACATTACTCTTGCTCTTGAAATACGTCACAGGAGAACATCTCCGTTAATGTCCGCAGATAGGGTAAAAAGGTTGCCATATTTTCGGGAGATAGGCGATTATACATTTCCCAGCCAATGGCTTTGAGCATATCTTGCACCAAACGCCAGCCCACACGCAGACGCGGATAAAGCATGACGCATAAGGGAAACAGTTCTCGCTGCACCGCCCGAATGTCATCTTCTAAGACACACAGACACAGATACACCTGAAACATTTCCACGTCGCGGATACTGGCAATTCTCACCGTTTTACTCATCAACGGACCGCTGTAGGTTTCATACTTAGGATTCTGACGGCAAACTTGTTGGCAAACGGAAATAGCTAGTTTCGTGCTGATGGGTAACAGATTTTGCACGGCTAATAGCGCCGGTGAATTGTAGGGATGGTTAGCCGCCGCATCATACGCCGCTTGTAGGGGCATATACATGTGGTCATCCATTACCTTTAAATAGGGAAGCCACAGTTTTTGTTCCGCTGGCGAGAGCCAATCGAGTATCTTTTGACCCGTATAGTGGAACTGCATACTGACAAAACCGATCGCACGCCGATCAACGCTAGTATATTTTTGGCGTACTTTACCAAAATCTTGACCGACAATCACCGATAAGCGTCGTGGTGTTGCCCGTTGAGCATAAGCATTCGCCGTCTTTTGGAACAGACAACGAGTATCGGCAGCAATTTCTAAGGGATTGACTAATTCAGGATTAATACCATGACGCCGAATTTCCTCCGATAGCAGCGTTTCAGTCAATGACCAAGCTTGGGCGCTGGCAAAGTTGAGCTTTTGCATCATTTTCTCTGCCGTGCTTTTTCTGGCTTCGAGTGATGCACTTTCTTTAAGATCCGCCGCCGCTAATGTGGAGGCTGAGTCATCTTGGTTGGTGACAGCGGTATAGTATTTCTTTGCCCAAAGCACCGCCAAGGAATGAACGTTCGATGTTGACGAGTTGGGTGTTTTCTCAACAGTGGAACGCTGACGCTGTGTCGGCTGGGACACGGACTGCTCTGTGGACGCGATAGAATAAGTCATGGTAAAAATCCTGCTACACTCTCATTTCCCTTCAATGGAGAGGATGCAAAAAGCCCTATGTCTCACCTTTTGACAGGTGAGTGTCAATCAGTACTGATTATGTATCCTCTCGGCGTTAAAAAAAGTCGGATGTTATATGGAAACTTTAAAAGAGCAGAGTCTACCTCTGAACCCTTGTCCCTGACAAGGAGGGGTTCGAGTGGCGATAACGACTCTGCTCAAAAATCGCTTCTGTCATATTTTTGCTGTTTTTATCATTCATAATACAGGAAAGTCACAATTATTAAAAGAAATAAACCATTCTCATTTAGTTTTCACCAAACTGGTGGGAGTGACAGGGGATAACCCGTCGATTGCCTTCTAGGAAAGGGTTAACCGTGGACGGGGTGGGGGAGGCATTATTCTCAGATAACTGGGCTGAGAGTGATTAAAGTGACTGGGATCACACTTTCTATGTTACCTTGCCCACTGATGTACAAGATAGGAGTAGTATTTTTTCTTATCGACGGTATCCAAAACCCGAATCCGTTTTCCTCCCGCCTCGACCTGGATACGACCTTGACTCGAACCCTGGGGAATCACGCTAGTTTCCCAGTCTTGCCAGGTAAAGAACTCGGGATGAGCCAGATAGGTGGTGGCGAGAACATCCCAGAAATAATAGTCTTGAGGAATCACTAAAGCGTAACACTGACCCGCAAAATCGGAAATGGGATAGCGACGCTGTTTCCCCAGTTGATAAACAAACTCAGAGGTAACGGGGACAGTATTTGTCAAGTCAAGGGGACAAAGGACAATGGGAATCTGAGTTTGCCAGATCTGATGTACGGCGAGGGGGTCCCAATAGGCGTTCCATTCGGCTGAACCGTCTTGTCCGGGTTCCAGGCTTTTTTCTACATTACCGGGAACGTGAATCGCACCCCCCATCCAGACGATTTGCTCAATCTTCGCTTCGATATCCGGGGCAAGGTTTAAGGCGGTGGCGACAGTGGTGAGAGGTCCTGTCACCATAAGGGTAACGGATTGGTCAGCCGTTTGCAGCGATCGCACGATAAACTCTTGACCGCTTTCCTTAAGCAGAGGGGTTTGGATGGTGTCATTCTGGTTAAGAATTGGCAGATGATCCACAATAAACGAATCCCGGCGGTAAAGGGCGGGAAATGGATTAATCCCGCGTACCGTACTCTCGGCAACGGGGATATGAGAACATCCGATTAGGTCTAAAATTTTGCGCGTGGCGTTAACAGCAGGTTGGATATAGCAATCAGCCGGGGTGACAACGATACCTAAAGGTTGGATGTGATCCATTGTCATCAGTAGGACGGTTGCCAAATAATCATCGACACCGCCATCATGATCCATGAGGACGAGAGGTTTGGACACGAGGAGAAATTTTCCGCGAGCATACACTTGATTATTATCTCTCAATTTTCATCCTTGACCAGAGGGATCTAAATTACTGACTTATATCTGACTTATATCTGACTTGGCGGGATGAGACAGGTGAGAAGACTATGATCACAGCAGGGTGATTCAAGTATTTAATCATGTCGCGATCGCTAAAAGTTGCTCCCCAGCATATCGAAAGACGAAGTTAAAGGAGACTATCTCCACTTATCTCGATATACCATCCTTGAACCCATTGTTAAACTTGTGGTTTTGTCACCCTTGTTAAAACTGGCAGGGTTTTATCGTCCACCATTTTATCTTGCGGCTGAGAAGGAGGTAGAAATTGTTTCGGAGGATTTCAAAACGGTTTAGTCAATTACTCAGTCAATAGAAATTGTTGTCAATGATACGATGTAAGTAGAGTGGTGTGGCACAGCAAATTTGATAAAATAGTAGGGGTGCATAGATGTTATTGGTGTCAATTTAAGCCAGAAGAACCCTTGCCTTCAGCCCATCTTCATCCCCCCTAATCCCCCTTTGAAAGGGGGGATCTGGAGAGAGGGGAGCAAGAAATGGTTTATAATCTATTCCATCATTTTAGGTTGTAGGTTGGGTTTTCTTAGTCAACCCAACCCAATCAAAAAAGCCAGCAGAGTCAGAGAAAGAGTGGGTGGAAAAGTTGGTGTGATCGCACATCGTTGAAAACTGCGAATCTCAGGACAATCCAGAACATTTTAGGACAATCCGCGATCGTATTTTCTGCAATCAGCAGCATCTTCTATTTTGCTTTGATACCTATCGTCAAATTTTAGACTGTGGAGAAATTATTTATAATAATCCTGAATATATAGATTTAACCTTATCTGGATTGGTAATTCGCACACATAATAATAAACTAAGAGTTTTTAATCAAATTTATTGCTTGGTTTTTGATAGGTGAGTGCTAAATGCTTACTGGATAAGAGTTTCAGTAGTGTCAAAAAAATTAAAGCCCGTTTCACGCTCTCTCAATCCCACCAACGCCATAACTGTATGCAAAATCGCCCAAATTATTCAACGCTAGCTAACACACCTGCTTACATATCATGATGCCAAACAATATCGCCGCGATCGCAACTTTAACCTCCACCCTGTTCGTGATTCAGGCGCGTCCGATTCAAGCCGTACCTGTTACTTATGATTTCACGGTGGAAGTCACTCAAGGTTCTCTAGCTGGTAAGCGCTTTACTGGGTCTTTTCGCTATGATAATAAGAAAGTTCGGGAAGTTGGCACAGAAGAAATTGGCGTGGCTGATGGATTGACTGTAAACATGACCTTTTTTGGGCAAGATTACACCGAGAAAGCAGATACAGATTATCCAAAATATCCCCAGCTAATTTTGGAAGATGGCTTAATCCAACGTCTTGATTTTTGGATTGAGCCAGGAGAACGTGTTGTCTGGTGGGGACAACCCGGATGGAAGGTTGAGTTATTTCCACGGGATAATGTTCCGGCTCTTCCGGATTGCCGATAAAATAAATTCAATAACGCTGTGTTGAAATTGCGAACACTCCAAAATTATGCTACTTTTACCTAAACTGCAAAACTTACCCAATACGTTTCCAATTGAAGGTGCTGTCCGTATTGAATTGGTTGAAGGAATTCCTCTATTTCGCACTTCTAGTACCGTTCAAGAACGGATATAGACACCTTTAGAAAAACAACCAAACTATTCGCTAAATCCTGAAGAAGAACAAGAACTGGATTTGTATGAAGAAATCGATGATTATCTCAGCTTTGTCAATCGGACTGTTCGCAATCTTTATTTAACTCAGAATCAATCGGATATATAAATGCCTGCTCGTCGTCCAATCCCTGAAGCTGTCCAAAAGAAAATTCGTCAGCGGGCTCATTTTCTATGTGAATACTGTCATGCCTCGGAACAATGGCAATACGAGCGCAACAGGCGGAAAGTCGGATTCAACGCTTAGAACAGCGACTGCGGGATGCGGGTATTGATCCGGATCAATTGTAATCCTGGAATAGTCGGGGCGGGCGCGAGTTATATATGGGTGCAACCGAAAAGATAGTAGTGAAAGTGAACCCCGACAGACTCACGCGCTATACCCTAGGTGCGAAGCGAAGGGTCAAAACTTACCTCTGTTCATTGCGCCACATACCGTGAATAGTGAGATAAGGTTGATGGTTTCTGTCTTGAGAGCCCAGTCGCTGAAAACGAACTGGTAGACAAATCCCCTCAAGCGTTATTGTGTAAGAAGTCACGGCAATCCGACCCTATCTCTCGTAACACTAAACTTTTAGACTAACGTTAACTATGTTTGATGCTCTCGCCGAACGCTTAGAAGACGCCTGGAAGAAACTACGCGGTCAAGACAAGATATCTCAAGCCAATATTCAAGACGCCCTGAAAGAGGTGCGTCGGGCTTTGCTGTCGGCAGATGTGAACCTGCAAGTCGTCAAAAAATTTGTTGCTGACGTAGAAAGCAAGGCAATGGGCGCTGATGTCATCGCTGGTGTCCGCCCTGACCAACAGTTTATCAAGATTGTCTACGATGAACTGGTGCAGGTGATGGGGGAAAGTAATGTCCCCTTGGCTAAAGCAGATACGCCGCCTACTATCATACTGATGGCAGGTTTACAGGGAACCGGGAAAACCACGGCTACGGCTAAATTAGCTTTACACCTGGGGAAGGAAAACCGCAGTTGCTTGATGGTGGCGACGGACGTTTATCGCCCTGCGGCGATTGACCAGTTGGTGACATTGGGTCAACAAATTAATATCCCTGTTTTTGAAATGGGGACGGATACTAACCCTGTGGAAATTGCCCGTCAGGGGGTTGCCCATGCCAAGGAAACGGGTGTCGATACCGTAATTATCGATACGGCGGGACGATTGCAAATCGACGCCGAGATGATGGCAGAACTTGCCCAGATTAAGGACAATGTTAAACCCCATGAGGTGCTGCTGGTTGTTGACGCGATGACGGGTCAAGAGGCGGCAACGCTAACCCATACGTTTAATGAACAGATTGGGATTACTGGGGCGATTCTGACTAAGCTGGATGGGGATACTAGAGGGGGTGCAGCGTTGTCTGTGCGCCAAGTATCGGGTCAGCCGATTAAATTTGTCGGTGTGGGTGAAAAGGTAGAAGCACTACAGCCATTTTATCCCGATCGCATGGCATCCCGGATTCTGGGTATGGGCGATGTGCTGACGCTGGTGGAAAAAGCTCAAGAAGAAATTGATCTAGCTGACGCCGCCCAGATGCAGGAGAAAATGCTCAATGCTCAGTTTGACTTCAGCGATTTCTTAAAGCAAATGCGGCTGTTGAAAAATATGGGTTCCCTGGGTGGGTTGATGAAGCTGATGCCGGGAATGGGTAAGCTAAGTTCAGATCAACTGGAAAAAGGGGAAGGTAAGCTCAAGCAAACGGAAGCGATGATTAATTCCATGACGGCTGAGGAACGCCGCAATCCGGATTTGCTGGCAGGTTCTCCCAGTCGTCGCCGTCGTATTGCTAAGGGTTCAGGGCATAATGAGCGTGAGGTGAGCAGTCTAATCAGTGAGTTTACCAAGATGCGATCGCTCATGCAGCAGATGGGTCAAGGTCAAATGGGCGGATTCCCTGGTATGGGAGGTATGGGTGGTATGGGCGATATGTTTGGTGGCGGGATGGGAAATCGTTCCCAAACCGGTTGGCGCGGTAGCGGTCCGACGAAGAAGAAGAAAAAGCCGAAGAAGAAGAAGGGGTTTGGTCAGCTTTGAGAAGATAAGGGTTTAGGGTAAGCTGGGGGAGCTGGGGGAGCTGGGGGAGCTGGGGGAGCTGGGGGAGCGGGGGGAGCTGGGGAAATCAACAAATGACGAATGACGAATCCCCATTTACCCGAAATTCTTAATCATCGCGTAAAATCAAACAGGTGAGTTATTGGAAACTATGGTCAAAATTAGATTAAAACGATTCGGCAAAAAGCGTGAAGTGAGTTATCGCATTGTGGCGATTGAGAGTAAAGCCCGTCGGGATGGTCGTCCCTTGGAAGAATTGGGCTTCTACAACCCCAGAACCGATCAAACCACTCTGAATGCCCCCGCGATTGCCAAGTGGCTGAAAAATGGAGCGCAGCCCACGGATACAGTACGCAGTATTCTGAAGAAAGCCAATGTCCTTGAACAAGTCAGTGTCTGAAACTGGGCAGAAAACCAGCCCGGATTATGGGGGTCTGGTTCGATTTTTGGTTGAGCCGTTTTTAGAGTCTTCCACGGCGCTGAGTTTAGACTGCGAACGCGCCCATGCTAATGATCGTGTCTGGATTCGGCTGGCTTTTGACGGAGAGGACAAGGGGCGAGTGTTTGGTCGAGGTGGTCGTAACATTCAGGCAATTCGCAAAGTCATTCAAGGAGTGGCTAAGATTGCCGGTGAATCGGTCTATTTGGATATCTATGATGAGTCGGGTGGCACATCCCGCCGTGAAAGCCCTTCAGGGGATAGATCCAAGGAGAGGAAAGGTTCGCCTCGACGCTTACCGTTGCCTAAACCTAACTCTAAGCCTCGTTCTTGATTTGTTATTCGTCATTTGTCATTTGTCCTTTGTTTTCCCTGCCTGCTAATAGTTGCAAGACTTACGCAGCCACACCCGATATACTGGTTAAGGTGCGTTACGCTTCGCTAACACACCCTACTGGCTGATAACTGCTCACTGATAACTGCTCACTGATAACTGATAACTGATGATAAACATTGAGTGAAGTATCTACAACGATTGAATTACCGAGTGTCCAGAGTGCTATGGTACTGGCGGGCGATCGCGAAAGTAACCTGAAGTTGCTCTCTCAACTCAATGGCGGGACTCTGGTTTTACGGGGACAGGAATTGCTAATTTCGGGGACTCAAAAACAAGTTGAGCGTATCTCGTCCGTGGTGCGATCGCTTAAACCTTTTTGGATCGAGGGTAGACGGATTGAAGAGGCGGATATCCGTACTGCTTTTCATGCCTTAGATACCAACCGTCAGGATGAACTTCAGGATTTACATCAAGATGTGCTCGCGCGTACCCGTCGCGGTGATGTGATTCGTGCCAAAACCTTTCGCCAGCGCCAATACGTTAAAGCAGTTCTTAATCATGATTTGACGTTTTGTATTGGACCTGCGGGAACCGGGAAAACCTTTTTAGCGGTGGTATTGGCAACCCGGGCATTACTGGCAAATGAGTATGAACGCCTAATTTTAACCCGACCGGCTGTAGAAGCGGGAGAAAAGTTGGGATTTTTGCCCGGTGATTTACAGCAGAAAGTGAATCCATTTTTACGTCCACTTTATGATGCCTTATACGAACTGATTGATGGGGAGAAAATTCCCAATTTAATGGAACGGGGGATTATTGAAGTTGCACCGTTAGCTTATATGCGAGGGCGGACACTTAGTAATGCGTTTGTAATTGTTGATGAAGCGCAAAATACTACCCCAGCACAGATGAAAATGGTCTTAACTCGCTTGGGGTTTGGTTCTCGGATGGTGGTTACTGGGGATATTACCCAAACCGATTTGCCGCCGAATCAAGATTCAGGATTAGCGGTGGCACAAAAAATTCTGCGCCCGGTTGATGGGATTGCCTTTTGCGAACTTTCCACTCAAGATGTGGTTCGTAATCCTCTGGTTCAGCGCATTGTTGAGGCTTATGAGAAACATCAGAAATAAGGCAGAGAATTAATATGATATGAGGGCTCTTCTGTGCCGTACCCCTACAGCCCAAGAATAGTTAACTGGGTAGGGGCACGATAATATCGTGCCCTGATAGTTTCCTGTTTCCTGTTTCCTGTTTCCTGTTGTCGGTTCCCTGTTCCCTGTTCCCCACTTATCTACTGCGGATTACCAATTAAGGTAAACGGTGCCCAGTAGTACGGATGAGAGAAGTTGAGATTTTTCACCTTGGCGCGTTCCGCTATTTCTGGGGGTAAGGTTATACTCTTATCTCCATAATTTAATTGACCATTCGCAATACTAACTTCGCCTCGAACCATGGCAAGCTGCGCTCGGCGTAATGCCTCACTTTTAATCGGCACTTGCCTTAATTGACGATAAAATTCAGTCGTGATGCCTAAGGCGCCTTCATCGCTGACGTACCAGAGGGTGGCAAGGGTAGAATCAACACCCGCTTGTAATGCTGAGCCAGCAAAACCGAGTTCAGAGTCTTCATTGCCTAGGGCGGTTCGACAAGCACTTAGCACTAATAAATCCACGGCTGAATCGGATAAGCCTAGTTCCTTGAGTTCATTGAGCCGTAGTTTGCGATTCCACAGTTGAATGTAGGAATTCTCTGGATTCCCCGGCTTGAACTCGGCGTGAGTGGCTAGATGGATGATGCCAAACTCGTTCTGGTTGATTTGTTCTTGCAGATTCTGGAAGGTGAAATTCTCGTTGAGAAATGATTTGCCTTTCCACAGATATTCTGTAATGGTGGATAGTTCTATGGGGACAAATGGTAAAGGTTGTAAATCTGAGAATTTTGACGCCCCCATGGCTAGAACTTGACGCGAGCGAATGTCGGGATTAGGAGCTTGGATTAAGCTGAAGCTGGGAATCAAGTTGACACTATAGTTCTCGATCAAGAACTTGTCTCCATCGTGAAGGGCGGCGATAGGAAGCGATCGCAACCCAGAATCCATGGCAAACATTAAACCTTGGATTTGGTGTGCCTCTAAATCGTCCGCCAAGGGTTCGATTAACCATTGGTAGAGTTGCTGGGCTGAATCCAGATAGTTCGTCGATCCGAGGTTGCGGGGATCACTCAGCAATCGCTGGAAGTTTTGAGTCTGTGCTAAAACCTTAGCCCGATTAGCATTTTCGACTCGACGTTGAATGGCTTTACCATCGGCGGTGATCAGCAGCAATTCTAGTTGTTTATTGTCTTGTGCTGAACAATTGCTTGATGCTGAGGGGCTATAACCAAATCGGCGATCTCCGGCGGGTGCAGACTCAGCTTGACAAGCATTGGCATCACGATTCAATGATTGAGGGACAAAGCTGACATAAATCACGGCTGTTTTCAAACCGGTGACTTGTTCAATGTCGCGAGTCCGTTCACTGATATCTTGTAGATTCAGCCGCTTGGTTACGAATTGTTGTTGGAGATAGGTTTCAAATTCTTGGGTAAAATCAGCTTCGAGTTGAGCCACGCGCTCGCTGACATTCTTCGTTTCTGACGAGATTGATGATGGTTTTTCCTGGTTTGCAGCCTGCTGCTGGGGAGTCTCACTGGGGGTTCCATTCGGGTTATTTCCCGTTGTGGTGTCTCCTCCAGAGGGTTCAGGAGTATTGGAATTATTGTTGGCGACATCGGAGTTGTCGCGGTTGTCGGTGGGGTTAGAGCCACCGTTATTCGCCGCATCACTTCCGTTATCAGGATCACGGCTATAGGTTGAGTCGCCGTTGTCAGTGGTATCAGTATTGGCGTTGTCTGTATCCGCCGTATCGGTGTTTCCCGTGCTGTTATCTACGGGATCTGTACCGCTATTGTCCGCGATATCGCCATTTCCGGTATCCGGATCACGACTGTAGGTTGAGTCGCCGTTGTCAGTGGTATCAGTATTGG
>NZ_JAVJRX010000005.1:0-31712 GCF_040219735.1 Coleofasciculus sp. G1-WW12-02
AAATCGATTGGCGATACTCACGACTTTCGCCTGTGCTAGACTACTTTTATAGATTAACACATTATTTATTACAATACAAGACTAAGAGAAAATAAAAAGTCGTCCTAAAAGGACGAGGCTTGTATCCCTAGTTCTCGGTCAAACATCAACCCAATGCGGGACTTATTAAGTAGTCGGACATCAATAAACGGCACTGTATCAAAATACAAAAAAATGCTTTTAACCTTTGCCCCAAGGGGATTTAAGCGATATTTACAAAACTTTGCACAGCGCCCAAAACTTTTGTCCGACTACTTACCTCGCCCAAATTCTGATTACAAGCCAAAGTTGCTCGGCAGTTGCTCAGCCGGACCTTCTGTTGAACCAGAAATTGCTTTCCAAGCCGTTAATCCACCTTTGAGGACAGATACAGATACAAAACCTGCTTCCCGCAGTTTTGCGGCTGCTTGATTGCTTTGTTGATCATTGTCACCGTAGACGTAGATCTCACGTTGCGGTTCGAGACTGGCTATGGCACGATCAGTTAATTCGTCCATCGGCATCGGAACCGCACCCCTGATCCGAGCTTGGTTAAAGGCAGCGCGATCGCGAACATCCAAAATTGTCAAAGCAGGTTCACCCCATTGTAGGCGGGATTTGAGTGCTTGAGCACTAGACTCTGGCATCTGCTGGGGTGATGCTGGGGTAGGAATTGCCTCAGCCACCTTTTCTTTTGCCTGGGAGATGGGATTCGTTGTTTGTGGGTCTGACATAATAGTTGTGTGGTGATAAATCTTAATCACTTCACCATAATCAGATTTGCCTCCTGTAAACCTCTTTCTTTAGACGTAAGGTTTCAAAATCAGTGCGACCTAATGAGTAAAAATGCTTAACAGTTTTCGCTCCAGTTCCCTATCCGTCTTTAGGGTAGGGATGGATAGCGAGTCAAAGTAGAGGCATCGGCGGGTGAAACGGGAAATCCCTAAGACGAATAAAACCGTCCTTGTTTGCTAGTTGGAAGCCCCAACTCCAGCGAAGCAAGTTGGGGTACTTCACGCTTCCTTGAGCAAATAGCTTGCGGCTAACTCATTTGGACTTATATTTTCATAAGGTTCAAAGGGTTGATGAATCCAGGGATTGGCGGATAAATAGTCTACATAATAATCAGGAGTGATCAGGGAGTGAGCTTTGTACCACAGAACCGCCGTGCGAATCTCTAATTCATTCCCATACCGTTCCTCTAGCCAATGCATGGATTCCCGCAGGCTAACGCCAGAATCCACTAAATCATCCACAAGTAGCACACGATTCCCTAATGTTTCCGTTATCATCGTCAGATGGTGGGAAAAGGTGATTTCACCTCGGACACGGTTTTGGGAACCCCCATAAGACGATGCTGAAAGAATCGCTAAGGGTTTGTTGTAAATTCGGCAGAGGATATCCCCAACCCGCAGTCCTCCTTTAGCAATGCAGACAATTTGGTTAAACTCCCAGTTGGCTTGATAAATCTTGACGGCTAGGAGTTCAATTTTTTTATGGTATTCTGACCAAGAGACATAAAGGTCTGACATAAGCAGCATCCAGTAAAGGGTCAATCGGGATAGAATGGTTCCCTTAAATCCCAAATCAAAATAATTTTAGCGACATAAATTATAAATGTGAAGTAAAAAAATACCAAGTCCATCCTTTTGTCCCCTTTCCCTCTTGATGGCTACCTAGTTGTTTCGGTTAAAAGTGTAATATAAGTTACAGTACAACTAGATTTTGGGAGACATTTAAAAATGACCTACCGAATTTTAAGCTTAGATGGTGGTGGCATTCGCGGCATTATCTCAGCCGTCATCTTAGCAGAAGTTGAACGAGTTCTCAACCAACCTTTAAACCAATATTTCGATTTGATTGCCGGAACATCTACTGGTTCAATCCTCGCCTCAGCTATCGCCATTGGACGCAAAAGCGAGGAGATTATTAGGCTATATCGAGAGAAGGGGGCAAGAATTTTTCCCTATCAAGGTCGCTTTTCCCCCCAGCGGTTGGGATTAGTGTTTCAATACGGTCTTTCAGCACCGCTCTACTCAGACGACGGCTTAATTAAAGTGTTGCAAGAAGAGTTTGGATCAACAAAACTATCGGATATTGAGAACCCCCTCCAACTGATGATTATTGCCTACGATACAATCGGGCGAAAACCCATTGTGTTTAAAAGTTGGCGTGAAGACCAAGATTTTTTTAATATTCCTTTATGGGAAGCCTGCGTCTGTTCCTCATCTGCACCAACCTATTTTCCGGCTCACCTTTTACAAACATCGAGTCGAGAATATTCTGTAATCGATGGTGGCGTTGGCGCCAACAATCCGGCGGCGGCAGCTCTGGCAGAAGCGCTACGATTAAATTATTCAATTCAAGATATTTCTGTACTCTCAATTGGCACTGGCAATTCTGACCGTCCATTTCCCTGGAAGGAGACACGCGGCTGGGGATTGGCACAATGGGGATGGCAAGGACGCCTAATTGACGTATTATTTGATGCGTCTTCTGATATTCACGATTATATTACCCGGCAGATCATGACTTCTCAGGACTCAGGTAATCCAGACGTTCAGCGCTACCTGCGCCTACAACCCGATATTATGAGTTTTGAAATCGACAACGCCAGTCCGGGAAATATTGCCAATCTTACCATGTTTTCCCGAGATTACATCGCGGAAAACCAACAGGTGCTGAAGAATTTTTTAACAAGTAATAAGTAGAGACATGCCATGGCACGTCTGTCATCAGCAGGCTCTCTTTAGTCACTGTAGGGGCGGGTTTAGGGACTCATACCAAGTTACATTCAAAGATATAACTTTCTCTCCCCCTGCTTCCCCTGCTTCCAGACGTAGCATGCTACGTCTCTACATTGCCTCCCCTGCTTTTCCTATCTACTATGTTTGAGCGCAACTCGGTATCAATTTAGCTTGTTACCAACAACTGAGCAACTTGCACCCGCCCTAGCTTATCTTAAAATATAAAATAATTGAGTAATGAAACCCAAAGCCCGTAAACAATTCGCGCAACATTGGCTGCGTAGTGAAAAAGCCCTAAATCAAATCATTACAGCAGCAGACTTGCAGCCACGCGATCGCCTGCTGGAGATTGGTCCGGGGACGGGTGTGCTGACACGGCGAATCCTGGCGGAGGTGGAGTCATTGGTGGCTGTTGAGATTGACCGGGATTTGTGCCAACTTTTGGCAAAAAAGTTAGGTCAAAAGGAAAATTTCTTACTCTTACAAGGGGATATTCTCTCCCTTAACTTAGCCGAACATCTCGCCGCCTTTCCTCATTTCCATTATCCGAATAAAGTCGTTGCCAATATTCCCTACAACATCACAGGACCGATTTTGCAAACCCTCTTGGGAACCATCGCCAAACCCGTTGCTCCCGCCTTTGAGTTAATTGTACTATTGGTGCAAAAAGAAGTGGCGCAACGATTATGTGCTAAACCAGGTGGCAAGGAATTTGGCGCGTTATCGGTGCGGGTGCAATATCTGGCAGAGTGTGAATGGATCTGTGATGTCCCAGCCAAAGCCTTTTCCCCACCGCCCAAAGTTGACTCAGCCGTAGTCCGCTTGCATCCCCGAATTGTAGCACCCTCAGCCGATAATCCCCAAAACCTAGAAACCTTAGTCAAGCTGGGTTTTGCCAGTAAACGGAAAATGTTGCGAAATAACCTCAAATCTGTATGCGATCGCGATAAAATTAACCAATTACTGGAACAATTAGATAGTCATCCCCAAGCGCGTGCTGAAGACTTGAGCGTTACTCAATGGGTTACTCTTGCCAATCGCTTAAACGTGACAGTAGGGGAAGTCGGGGAAGTCGGGGGATAAGGGTTGTCGGGGCGGGTTTTCGCGATCGCGTTCTGTCGATGTCCGATAACGAGACTAAACCCGCCCTGCACGAGTGACTCATTTAATGTAATTTATAATGCATAATTCATAACTCATAATTCCCCCATGCGTTCCTATTCTCTAATCGCCCCTGCCAAAATTAATCTGTATCTGGAAATACTAGGCGATCGCGCCGATGGGTATCATGAACTGGCGATGATCCTGCAAAGCATTGAACTCGCTGATCAAGTTAACATCCGCGCTATTGGTACGCAAACCATTCAAGTTCACTGCGATCACCCGCAAGTTCCCCTGGATAAAACCAATCTGGCTTATCGAGCGGTGGAATTGATGAGTCAAGAGTTTCCCGATTGCTGGGCGCAGTTTGGCGGTGTGGAAATCTCCATCCAAAAGAATATTCCCGTCGCGGCTGGATTAGCAGGAGGGTCTACGAATGCCGCCGCCGTTTTGGTAGGATTGGATATGCTCTGGCAACTTGGACTTACGCAGCCAGAATTACAAGAGTTAGCCGCGAAACTGGGTTCAGACGTGCCATTTTGTCTAGCTGGGGGAACCGCGATCGCAACGGGGCGAGGCGAAGAACTTGATCCCTTACCCAGTCTGGATTCTTTCTATGTGGTGTTAGCCAAGCATCAGAACTTAGCTGTTTCCACAGCTTGGGCTTATCAAACCTATCGGTCTCAGTTTGGCAACTCTTATGGGCGTTCTGATCGAGCATCCAAATCAATAGCAACTGAACCTTTAAATACCCCGACTCGCGTACATTCAGGTTCTATGGTTCAAGGTATTATAAATAAAAATGGATCAAGAATTGGTCAACTGCTATACAATGATTTAGAAAAAGTTGTGCTACCTAACTATCCTCAAGTCTTGCAACTGCGGCAAGCCTTTGAAAATAGCGGTGCATTAGGCACAATGATGTCCGGTTCAGGACCTACGGTATTTGCCCTTTGTCAGTCCCAGGAACAAGCCCAAGAAATTTTACAACAAGTTCAGTCAGCGATTCGGTGTCCAGATTTAGGGTTTTGGGTGAGTAAGTTTGCCCGTCATGGGATTCAGATTATCTCCCCCCAGAAATCCTTATTTATCGGAAATAGAGAATAGGAAAGTAGAGACGTAAGGCGTGGAACATCTGGGAATAGGGGAAGAGCCAAATTAAAATTGTTTAAATTTGTCATTTATGATCACATCACCACAACTTCCCCCTTTTGGGGGACGATCTGGAGGCGGAAATCTTGATACCAAAGACAATAGGCTCGGATGCTTTTGTCGGATCAGACGCAAGAGCTGATCTGAACAAGGGAAAAACTCCGACAATGCAGTGTAAAGAATTTGGAGAATAGAATTATGAATACCCAAAACGAAGCCCGGAAACTTGCTACTCAAGAGCGTCTCGCCGACGAGCAATTGAAACAAAACATGCTCAACCGTGCAGAAGAAGAGGTTGAAGCTCCCTCTGCTGATAGCCCGACTCAACAGCAAACGCGGGAATCAGCAACCCAGCAGCGCGAGAAAGATGAACACTTGCAACAGACAATGCACAGCCGCGCTCAAGAAAATACACCATCGGGTTCGTAGTCAGGGCTTTAGCCCTAGATTTTGTTGGGTTTCCACATCATCACCATTTTAGGTGTGCCATGCCAGTAGGCTAAGCCTTCTTGCACTAAGATAAGTGTTGACCCAGTTCCTGTCGCAGGCGATAGAGAATCATATCCGGTTCAACTTGATTGAGAATATCTTGAATTACACGACTCGCACCCAAAGGTCCCCAAGTGCAGCCTTGTTCCAAATAGACTTGCGCCGCATGACCAACCGTGTATGCCCCATACCCGGCAATCCCAGCTTGAGTAACAGCAACTCCAGCATAAGCCGTGATTCCGCCAATACTATCTACTGTACTGACAACAGCCGAGGCACTTTTGCCCATTCCCAACAGCGCACTACTTCCCAGTTCACCCAAAAGTAAGCCCCCGGAACTGATTAATATTTTGCGCCATAGTTTTCCTGCTTCATAACTCGTCATCGGTAAACCGTAGAGTCGGGATAAGGAACGAATCAGCGCCAAGTCCGCTACAGTTCCACCTAAAATATCCAAGACACCAATCGGATTGAGCGCCACTGCCAGGGCTTTATACTTAGCAAAACGCCAGATTAAATCTTCGGCTTCCGTTTTACGTTGTGCAACAGTTTTCTGGGCAATGTTAACTTGAGCAGTTCGGGCTTGAAACAGGGCATTGAGTGCCAACAGCGATCGCCCTTCGCGATTGAGTATCTTTAAAATAGCTTGCTTCAACTCATCCACCTGGGGCGGTAGGGTTTCCCATTCATAACTGACGTTTCCATCCGGCAATTCTACCCGCACTTGTATGGGAGACGGTTCTGCGGCTACCCTGACGATCTCCTCGGGTGATAACATCTTTTGTAAGCGGCGATCGCGGGGATTGCCTGTACCTAGTTCTTGCAGTTGCTGGTAAATCGCGTCTGTATCTTGTTCTGGATACAAATCAATTTTGTTAAATACGAGAATCAGAGGCTTTTGGGCTTGACGCAGTTCAGACAATGCCTGATACTCCGTGCGGGTAATATCCCCAGCCACCACAAATAAAATTAAATCCGCCTGGGAAACCACCTGTCGCGCCATCTGCGCCCGTGCTTCTCCCTGAACCTCATCCAATCCCGGCGTATCAATTAACTCTACCTGCACTTTCCCCTCACCACCGGGCGTCCAATGTACCGACTTGGGCCACTGCGTTACCCCATGCAAGGGACCCGTTTGTAAGATTTTTTGACCCAGCAAAGCATTGACGACAGCGGATTTACCGCGACTGACTAAACCAAAGGTGGCAATGCGAATCACACTTTGGTCAAGTTTGTCCAAGCTAAACTGCAACACCTCCAGTTCATTTTGTAATGCTGCTTGCAGTTCCACATCCGGATGTGGGCGGCGGTGATGCAGGTTGTTGTACCAGGACAAGGTGTGCCGCAAACTCGCACGAGCGCGGTGAATATAGTAGTCCTGGTGGTTTCGGCTGGGTTTAGGGGCAGAGGATGGTGATTGACTCAAGGTTAAATGGGAAAGGATGGGCTACAGTTCTATTTTCCTATAATCAGCCCTAGATGTTTCGGCTTATCTGCTCCACTTAAATCCCTTGCTCAACCATTAAGCCACCATTCAAGAAAACTTTCCCTAAGTCCAGAATGCTCATTATTTTTTCAGCATAGACCGCTTCTCCTTGCAAATATTCATGATTTATGCTAGTTGTATCAGGTGTCACGGCGATGATCTGGAGCGGATTCAGCAGGAACATCGATTCACGCACATCTTCCACAATCACACCCGCCAAAATCTCCTCAACCTCCACAATCAGCGCTTTAGAACTTGGAGTTATCGCCGCTAAGGGCAAATTCAACACCGGGCGAATATCCACCAAGGTGACGATTTCCCCGCGCAGATTCATGTTTCCCACAATATGAGGGGGACAACAAGGAATGGGAGTCACTTGTTGGATATCGGTAAACTCCCGCACGAATCCTAAATCAATCCCGAATAACTGATGATTTAAGACAATAATCGTTAACGATTTTACAAGGGTTAAATCTTGGCTCTCGAATGGAAGCTTTAGATTATCGGCTCGTTCTCGGAAAATTTCTCGTTCTTCTGGCGTCGCATTCGGGGCAAATACGGCTGGTTTGGCGAGGATTTCTTCACTCAATTGACTCGATGGAGTTTCTTGGGTGAGATAGTTCTCGACTAGGTTAAATGTGTGGCTGTCTATCGAGCTTAACCAATTTTCAGGATCACTTAAAATAAGGATATCACCAGCGTAGCGTGTGAGTCCACCAATAACGCCGTTTTCCGTAATAGCTTGATTCGGAGCAAGTTCAGTTGTAATTTCATCTTGGGCTATCGTCAGGACTTCACAAACCTGATTGACAATAATTCCAATTTTGTTTTTTTCTCGTCTTAGAACGATAACACTGTCAGTTAAACGGTAGTCCGATGATTGTAAGCCTAAACTATGATTAAAATCGGTAACGGGTATCATTTCTCCACGCAAATTAACCACGCCAATCATTTTACGCGGAGCTTCTGGAATGGATACAAACTCTGGGAGCGGAAAGACTTCTTCTACGTAAGCTGTGCTGATCCCATACAGCCGATTATTTAAACCAAAGATAAAATAGGAATTGTCTTTCATAGAGAATCTTGTTCAATAATATTTAATGATGATTCGACTTGTTCAATCAGTTCAGATGCCGTTAAATTACCCTGTTTTTGCAAGTGAGTATCTGGCGGTAACTGCTTGAGCAGATTCAATGCCACATGCTGCATTTTAATCGTATTTTTTTTTAGATCATCTTCAAGTGTTTCCGGATGAAAGGCTAAGGTATAATCGTCTTCTGTATCCCAAGTGAGTGGGCTAGGGACATCACCCACAGGCGTATAAACTAAACTCTCAGTCTGACGTTGATAAACCAGGGATTCGGGAAAAACGTTGGTTTGAAACTGCTTTAAAACTTGACCATACAGTTCAGAATGACCAGTAATCAGATATCCTAAGGGTTGGAGCGCATGGTAAAACTTATCCAAAACTTGGGCAATGGCGGAAGATTCAAAGTAAATAAAGACATTTCGACAAATAATTAAGTCAAAATCGTGTAAATCTAAGTGAGGTTGCGGCAGAGGATCTTTAACTAAATTGATCTGTTGCCATTTGACTAAGGGTTTAATTTTGGGTTCAACTTGGTAGTGATTGTCAATAAACTTAAAATAATTCTGTTTTATCTGCGGCTCAATACTTCGCAATGACCAAGATCTGTAAATTCCTTGTTTTGCTTTTTCTAAGGCATTTTGATTAATGTCTATACCAAAAATTCTTAAATTCCAGGTTTTGATATCAGGAATTAATTCATTCAGCAGAATCGCCAGGGAATAGGGTTCTTCTCCCGTTGAACATCCCGCACTACAAATACGTAAGGTTTTATCTCCCTGATGACGCTGGATCAGTTCAGGCAAAATTTTAGTTCTGAGCAAATTACACTGTTCTTTATCTCGAAAAAAGTAACTTTCGAGATTAGTCAGCAAAATAACCAATTTTTTCCACTCTTGCTCAGCTTCCCAAGTTGGACAATTTAGCAACAGGTAATAATCTTCAGGAAATGTTAGTTTAATGTCCTTCATTCTAGAAAATATTTTCTCTTGTAAGGCGGCTTGATCTCGCTCTCTAATAACTAAACCAGTATGGTGAGCAATTAAGCGAATAAAGGCTTGTTTGATTTTAGGACTTAACTCATTTGGTGTTGACACATTCATGACCTAATCGGTTTACTGTACAATCGACTGTTTTTGTAAAAGTTCCAGCAACATCGGCGCGATCGCGCCCAAGGGTAAGACTTCCCTAGCCGCCCCTAAATCAATGGCTTCTTTCGGCATCCCGAAGATGATTGACGTGGCTTCATCTTGAGCAATGGTTAACCCACCAGCTTGGGCAATTGCTAACATTCCTTTTGCTCCATCTCTACCCATTCCTGTTAATAATATTGCTGTACTTTTCTTGCCGTATACTTTGGCGACAGACTCAAATGTTACCGTTACTGATGGACGATGCCCGTCTAAAGCAGGTTTATCTGAACAAACAAAATCACCCTGATTGTTTAACTCTAAATGATGTTGCTCTGGAGGAAAATAAATGATTCCTGGTTGAGGTTTATATCCAGATTTAGCAATTTTGATCGGTAACTTGCAAGTAGCAGATAACCAATCGATTAACCCCTGTAAAAAACCTTGACAAATGTGCTGAACACAAATTATGGGAACGGAAAAATTAGCTGGAAGTTGAGAAAGGATTTCCTGCAACGCCGGAGGTCCACCCGTTGATGTGCCAATGGCAATTATTTTAGGTTTCGGATAGGATGTTGCTGGAGCAAACGTCAGATCTTGCAGATTTATCGGCTTAGGTTTAACTAAAGGCTTGGGTTTTTTCTTGAATACTCTAACGCCAGACAGGACAATAATTTTATTAATTAATTCTCGATTAAATGCCTGATTACCCATGGTTAATCCAGCAATCGGTTTGGGACAAATATCGACAGCCCCTGCTTCGAGAACATCAAAGATATGATGGGTATCTTCATGCTGTACTGAAACACTTAAGACTAGAATCGGTTTAGGATAGTGACTCATCACTTCAGTGGTGAATTCCAACCCATCCATCTGAGGCATGTGCAGATCCGTACAAATCACATCGGGTTGAACTTTAGGAATTAGCCTCAACGCTTCTAACCCATTTGGCGCTTCTCCGACTACCTCCATTTGGGGGAATTCATTCAGAATTCGTCTGAGAATCACTAAAGATATTTTGGAGTCTTCAACTAATAAAACTTTAATCGTCATTGTTCATTTTTTATTCGTTTATATCCTAGATTTTTGTAGTAATCGCTTTAGGGATTATGGCACTAAAGTGCCAACTACGTACAAACCTAACTCAATTAAACCAGTCGGCTTAAGGTTTCTAAAAGAAATGCTTGATTAAACTTACCTTTAATAATGTAAGCATCCGCTCCTGCTTGGGCACCCCGTTGTTGATCTGCTTCTGAATCCAAAGTGGTTACCAAAATAATCGGTAAGTCTTGATAGTTTGGATGCTGGCGAATTTTTGCCGTTAGCGATAACCCATCTAAATGGGGCATTTCTACATCAGAAACCACCGCATCAAAATCACGGCTTCTGAGTTTTGTATAACCTTCTAATCCATCGACAGCAATCACTACTTCATATCCCGCTCGTTCTAAAAGTCGTTTTTCTTGAGTACGAACCGCGAGGGAATCTTCGACTAAAAGAATCGTGGGTTTAGCTTGCAGAACCGTCTTGGCTTGAACAGAAACCGTTGAGAGACTTTGTTTTTGCAGCGATTTAATTAAATCAGCAGGATTGAGAATCATACAAACATCCCCCGTGGGGAGAATAGTTGCACCCAAAACATTTCGCACCCGCTTTAATAACAAACTTTGAGGTTTGAGGGGGATTTCTTGGGTATCCAAAAGGCGATCCACTAAAAACCCAGAGAGTTCCTCTCCAACCTTGAGCAGAATACACGATCGCAACTCAGAAATCGGCGCTTCTTTTTTGGCGGTAAGGGCGTAGCTTGGTGAGTTTGACAGTTCCAATACATCAGCGAGATTGGCGACAGGAACCGTTTGATCCATCCACTTTAAACTCTCGCGCCCATCAATGGTTTCTATTTCATCAGGAGAAAGGAGTAAACTGGTTTGGACAAATTCAATGGGGAGAGCTTGGGTAATTCCCTGAACCTCAACAAATAACGCATTAACCGTTGCCAAAGTTGTGCGAAGCTGGATACGGAACCTACTTCCTTGATTTGGAGTCGATTCGATCGCGATCGCGCCTTTGAGTCGTTCAATATTTGTTCGTACCACATCCAAGCCAATCCCCCTACCAGAAATTTCGGTAATAAAGGTTCGCGTGGAGAATCCTGGGGCAAAAATGAGTTCATAAATTTGGCTGGAATTCATCCGTTCCAGCTCATCGGGTTGGTAAAGTTTGCGTTTAATCGCCGTCTGCTTAATTTGTTCTAAGTCAAGTCCGCGCCCATCATCGGCGACTTCGATGACAATCATATTACCAATTAAATTACCCCGGAGCCAAATTTTTGCCACTGGAGGTTTACCCACTTTCTCGCGTTCCTCAGGTGTTTCCACCCCATGATCAATCGCGTTGCGAATCAGATGGGTTAAAGAATCTTTAATATCTTCCAGAATATTTTTATCCGCCATCGTGTCTCCCCCTTCAATCACTAACTCTACCTGTTTAGCCTGTTTCCGGGCTAAATCCCGCACCATACGCGGAAACAACTGGAAAATGGTAGACAGAGGTAATCGTCGTAGGGTTTGAATTCTCTCCCGTAAATCCTCAGCAATTAAATCCAGGTTGGTGGTATTATCCTGGGTAGCGGTTCGCAAGGCGTTAATCTTTTGGTCTAAGCGTTCTTGGAATGGGTTAATTTCATTGGGTATCGCCTCACCGAATCGGGCTTGACGAGAAAAGGCTTTCCATTCTTGCCAAAGTGTCACCAGTTCCTCAACTTTTGATGCTGTGTATGCAATGCGAAGTTTAGTTACATTCAGTTCCTCAGCTTGCGCCATTAAAGTATCCAACTCACGAGTGGGAACGCGAATTGTATCGATACGGTAGGCGTCACTGATTCCTGGGGTTTTGGATATCGAGGGTTGAGGGGGAAGGGGTTCAATAGGAATCGGTACAGCATCAGGTAAGCTAGGGGGAGAAACCGCTAGTAACTGATTGAGAACCTCCACAGTATTTACACCCGTTGGTTGACCCGTCACCGCTTCCTGTACCAGTTTACCCATTGCATCCAATCCTTGATACAAGCGATCGCTAATATCTGGGGTTAAAATTGTTGGCTTGAGTTTAATCCCCCCTAAAATCTCTTCAACGTGGTGAATTAAGGCTTCAACGGGTTCAACGCCTGCGCTTCTGGAGTCTCCTTTTAAACTATGGGCTTCTCGCAGTAATTCGTCTAAAATGGTTTGATTATCAGGATACTTTTCTAATTGCAGTAATCCCGTTTCTAGTTTCTGTAAACGTTCAAAGCTGGCGAGTTTATAAACGTCCCGCAGTTCCTCATCTTCAATCAACGTAGCGCTGAGGGGGCGCTCCGATGGGGAGGATTGGACATCAGGTAAACCCACAATCTTCAGGGAAGCCGGGGGAGAAATGGGCGGAGTCGCTGATTTGGAGACAGTTACCACAGGGGGTAATTGTGCTGACGCTTCAGTTGCGACGATTAATTGGTTCAGCACTTGCGCCGTATCGACTCCCTGGAGTTTACCCGTTACCGCTTCATCAACTAAGCGACTGATTGCCTCTAATGCATCATAGAGGCTTTCACTGACTTTGACAGTAAAACCAAGCTGTTTAGATTTGATCCGATCAAAAATTTCTTCGATATGATGGGTTAGGGTTTCTACCGATTCGACGCCAACGCTACGAGAATCCCCTTTGAGACTATGGGCTTCCCGCAATAATTGATCTAAGGTAGCTTCATCATCAGGATCTTTTTCTAAATACAGTAACCCAGCTTCCAAAATCTGCAACCGTTCGGTACTAGAGAGTTGATACACCTCTCGTAGTTCTTGATCTTCGATAAAGCTAGGGGCGAGTTGAGGGGTAGGAGAGGGTTGAGGTGGGGTGGGTTGAGTGAAGTGAACGTTATTAATAAAACCCGCCTCGACAAACCCTGCTTCCTCTTGAACCGGAGAAGCCACAGCCGATTGTTGGCAATGTTCGAGTACAATAATTAATTGTTCCAACACCTGAGTCGTATCCACCACACTCGGTTGACCCGTTACCGCTTCTTGAACTAACTTGCTAATAGCATCTAATCCTTGATGTAAGGTTTGGCTGACGTGTTGGGTAAAAGCCGTGGGTTGGGATTTGAGGCTCTCGATAATTTCTTCCAGGGGATGAGCCAAAATTTCCACGGTTTCCACACCAACGCTACGAGAATCGCCTTTGAGACTATGAACTTCTCGCCGCAATTTTTCCCAGATGGCTTCGTCTTCTGGAGTTTGTGCTAAATCACGTAACCCAGTTTCTAGGCTTTGCAATCGTTCACCACTAGCGAGTTGATACACCTGTCGTAATTCATCATCGTCGATATAGCTTTCTGCTATTTCTGCTAATTCAGAGGATAGACATTCTTCTCTAGGAGTATCCTCCTGAACCGCAGAAGCCACAGCCGATTGTTGGCAATTTTCCAGCACCAGCATAAATTGTTCCAGCACCTGAGTGGTATCCACTAGACTGGGTTGACCGGTTACGGCTTCTTGGACTAATTTGCCAATCGCATTTAATCCTTGATGTAAGGTTTGGCTAACTTGGGGGGTAAACGCGGTGGGTTGAGATTTGAGGCTCTCGATAATTTCTTCTAGGGGATGAGCCAGAATTTCCACGGTTTCCACGCCAACACTACGAGAATCACCCTTAATAGTATGGGCTTCCCGGCGCAATTGTTCCCAGATAGCTTCATCTTCTGGATGTTGTGTCAAATGATGTAATCCAGCCTCTAGGCTTTGTAACCGTTCACCACTAGCAAGTTGATACACTTGTCGTAATTCATCATCATCGATATAGCTTTCGGCTAATTCAAATGATAGAGGTTCCACCGGAATGTCTCTACCTGCGCTCATTTCCTCTCCCTCTAGACGTTCCACCTTCACGTCTCTACCTACGGCTTTCTCTGCTGGCTCAACAGCCATTTGTTGAAATTGATCCAGTATTTCAGCTAAATTGACGCCACTGGGTTTACCGGTGACAGCTTCGGCGACGAAAAGACGAATTGCATCTAATCCGTGATCAAGAACTTGACTCACCAACGGCGAAAAAACCAGCTTTTGGCGTTTAATTCGTCCCAGAGTCCATTCCATGCGATCGGCAAGGGTTTCTACAGCCTCAACGCCTAAACTTTTGGAGTCTCCTTTTAGGCTGTGAACGTCTCGCAGCAACTGTTCTAAAGTTGTCTCATTTTCTTGGTTTTTTTGTAGATGTTGTAAACCGACAGCGAGTTTCTCTAGACGTTCTTTGCCCGCCGTTTTATACAAATTTCGCAGTTCTTCATCGTCTATCATTGTCGTCTATCATTGTCATTTGTCATTTGTCCTTAGTTAGGAAACAGAGATCGGGTTTGTCGGGGCGGGTTTTACTATTATCCTTTCTTACCCTCACATGTAACTAAACCCGCCCTGACTGAATGTTTCAGACGTAGCATGGTACGTCTGAAACATCCCCGCACATTTAAACCATCTGTTGCAATTCCAGAGAGGTTTCGTTCAGTTGCTGAGTACCTATCTTGGTTTGATTAATACCCGTGGCGGTTTCTTTGGCTCCCTTATTAATGGTTTCCATTGCTTCAACGACTTGTTGAATCGCATCGACTTGCTGTTTCAAGTTCAGGGATATTTGTTGATTGTTTAACACCACTTTGTCAACCGCATCGGCTACACCAGTAAAGGCGTCATTGGTTTTTTGGGCAATTTGTACACCGGATGCGACGGTTTTTGTGCCTTCATCAGTCACCATTACGGTTGAGTTTATCGCACTTTGAATTTCTGAAACCAGAAGACTAATTTTATCTGCAGATTGTTGACTTTGATCGGCTAATTTGCGAATTTCATTAGCAACCACAGAGAAGCCTTTACCATGTTCTCCCGCACGCACGGCTTCTACTGAAGAATTGAGCGCTAACATATTAGTTTTGTTAGCTAATTCAGACACCAACTGAGAAATACTACCAATTTGATTCGCCTGTTCAGAAAGACGAACAATCTGTTGTGCGATCGCGCCGACTTTATTTTCCAGAATGTACATCCCTTCTAGGGTTTCACCTACCGCTTGTGTTCCTCCCTGAGTCAGTTCCAGGGCTTTCTGAGCGGCGGCTACAGCAGCCTTGGCTTGCTCGGCGGATTGTCGGGAGGAGGCTTCTAGCTCATCCATGGTGGTGGTGGTTTCATTCACCGAAGCCGCTTGCTGACTCGCTACCCTTTCTTGTTCTTCTAAAGTGGAAAAGATTTCTTGGCTAGCGGTGGAGATCCGAGTCACAATGTGTTTGATTAAATCCGCCAGTTGGCGTGTCCGGAAAACACCTACAGGTAACACGGCGGCGAGGGAGATTAAAATGATCAGTGTCGCCACCAGTTTAAAGGCATTTACAGACGCAAAAATCGTGCTTTTAGGAACGGTACGGATAGCCACTAAAAAGCCAGGTTGATTCGGCGCTGGATCAACGGTGGCGTAGCTGATGAGTTCATTGCTCCCTGCACCGATTAATCCCTGGTTTCCTTGGAGAACTTGCTCCACAATTTGGTCAGAATAATCCTTCGCCAAGGTTTCATCTGTACCTATATCAAATCCCCATTCTTTCTCATCATCGGGATGGGAGAGATAGTAGCCATCTGAATTAACTAATAAGGCGGTTTCTCCCTTACTTAATTTAGCCTCTTCGATATATTGCAGGAACTTTGTGGCAAAAACATTGGCAATCACGATCCCCTGTTTATTCCCGGCTGCATCAGCTACGGGTGTGGCGTAGCGAATTACTGGTTTAAACGGGGTTTCAATTTTTCCTTGTTCTTGATTTAAGTTAACCGGGGAGACATAAACCTCACCTGGAGCGAGTTTTATCGCTTCCGTAAAATAGTCGCGATCGCCTTTATTTTGCAACTCAGATTTCGGGATAACTGTCGTTGTTGTTCCATCGGAATCAACCCTGACCACTTCCTGACCATTTTCATCAATAAACCGAAGCTGCATATATTCAGCTTTCGCCTGCATTAAACTGGTAAAAATGGTTTCAGCTTGCTCTGTCCAAGCCTCAGAGGATTGGTTACTTTCTGTATCCGTTCCACCATCTGCTGTCGCTTGAATCAGCCCTTTAATTTCGGGAATTTTACTCAAAAATAAAACATCCTCATTAATCCCATCTAAGACAGCACCAATATTTTCGGCATCGTCAGCAACTCGGTCCTCAAGTTTAGTTTCCGAGACTTCGGATAAGGCAGTCGAGGACGAAAATATCCCATAAAGTCCGACGATTGAGACGGGAATAAGACTGCTTAAAAACAGCAGCAATAAGATTTGATTCTGAAGTTTTTTCTGGTTGGATAAATTTTTGAGAAAAGTCCTCAACATGGCTGGTTACCTACCACTCTAGATTCCGTTGAACAAATCCATCTCCCTTCCGGAGACGGGAGGCGAAAAAATACAGTCCATTCATTTCCTTGGAGCTCCCCTAGTCTTCTGTTTTGCCAGATTAGGGGGGATGGGTTTTTACCCGAATACTCTTAGCACAGGGATGAAATTGGTTACATCTTTACCGATAAATTCACTCAGGGCATTTTTCCTAAAGGATAAGCCAAACGTATGCTGCAAAATCGTAAGTCTGTCAAGGTGTAGGTCATCGCAGGATACTTGCTGTTTAGTTCAGTTGAATTTAAGTTTGCTCATAATCATAGATAACCCTGGTTTAGCCAATCTGTAGGACGAGAGCCTATCATCGTTTTTGGCTGAATTTAGAATGGAAAATCAGCCTGTTCACAAATGCTGGGTTTGAGCAAGATTGAAGCCAAATAACCTGACGAGGTATTGGCTTTGATTGATATACATTCTATAGGAGCGTTTAACCCAGACCACTAGAGACACCCAGCTTTTTTATCCTATCAGACTGTTTTCGACATCATTCCTATGCTATTGCACTGGATGTATTTTCGGCAACAAATTTATCAATTGTTTATAATTTATGGGCAATAAATAAAAAACAGTATTCAAGTTAATTAATTTTCTATTTGCAGAATTAAAATTTTATCTTTAAGCCAACCAAGCTCTATATGAAACCCTGACTTATTCAGTGACAATTCAGCAAATTGTCATACAAAAATGACATACACTTGTCATACATTTATGGATAATGTATTACGAGAAATAGTATCAGGATGACGTCTATGTTCGTAGTAGGGGATGCGAGCCCCTGATTTTATAGGTTTTCCGGGCGTGGGGTTAATTCATCTTGCTTAGGTGTGCCACGTCACTACACCCCACTTACACCTCAAGCCACGCCAGTAGCCAGTAGGTTGGGTTGACGCTTGTTACCCAACAGGCTAACCCCTGTGCAGCGCAGCGGAAATTACCCGCCCGTTAACAAGGGACAATCAGATACCCCCAACCTGAGTGCCTTCTGATACTGAAGTTAGGTTGAATGGCACTGACTGGTATGTTGGTGGGCAATGCCCACCCTACGCTATATCAAGAGTTTCGGCGAGCCAAAAATGCAAATTTTCAGTACCATTAAAGTTAGGTTACTCTACCCTTCAAGTTCTCCTAGGCGAGTACGAGAAGTCTCAGCCTACTTACCTCAACCCAACCGACAAAAGTATTCTTGCCTAAAATAGTAAAAATAAGTTTCCTGTAGGAATAGCATCATGGTGGAACCGGGGACAGCTTTGAGTAGTGTCGGCGCTTTAATCGTTAAAAACTTAGAACTCAAGCAGATTTGGCTGAAATTACAGCAGGAAAAGCTGGAAGAATACGTTAACGATTTTTTCAAAGACTGCCTCAGCAAGGGGGTACTATTAGCCTCACCGGATGTCCTCAAGAAATCCTTACTGGAAGCCTTAGCGCAATTCTTGAAACTCATCGAAGACGAACTATTATTTGAATGTGAGTTAACCGGAGCAGAAATCCGCGACACCTATCAAGTAGCAATTGAGGGATTTCTCCGAGATAACGACGTGAAACCCCTATTGGGAAAAGCCTTTGAAAAAAATTGTCGCATCATAGACGCTAATCAATTAAGGATAATCTGGGTACAGCGCTATTCTCCCGATATGCCGACTGGGTTTAACTGGGATGGGGTTGCCAAGCAATATGTTAACGAAGTGAAACGCCTTGTCCGAACTTCGCCAGAGTTAAGGGAACAGTTAAAATTAGAGAGTTTGGAATCCCTTGAACAACAGGGGCGAGAAATTGCCGGAATTCCTCCCGATTTTAATTTAACCAAATATCAAAAAGGATTACGCGATCGCTACAGTCATTTAAACCTATCCAGTTTAGATACAACAGGCTGCGCCTATAACGAACTGAAACTCTGGCAAATCTTCATTCCGCAAAATGTGCGACAAGTTCATCAGGTATTACCCCAAGTCTATGAACTGCCCAAAGAACATCAACGGCGACTGCGAGAGAGTAATCAACTCGACACAGATATATCCATCGAAGAGTTAACCGAATATAAACAGGTTTATGCTCAACAGCCAATTCGCCCCATCAATGAAATTATTAACGATAAAGATAACTATCGCTATCTAGTAATTCTCGGTGATCCGGGTTCCGGTAAATCTACCTTATTACAATATTTGGCATTAGATTGGGCAAATTCTACACCTAATGACGCCAGTTTACAGCCGATTCCCCTGCTGATTGAATTACGCACCTATATGCGGAATCGCGATGTGGGACAATGTAAGAATTTCCTGGAATTCTTCCATGATAGCAGTGGGATTGTCTGTCATCTGAATCAGCATCAACTGGTAAAACAGTTAAAAGCCGGAAATGCTTTAGTCATGTTTGATGGCTTGGATGAGGTATTTGATCCGGGCAAACGGGAGGATGTGATTACTGATATTCATCGCTTCACTAATGATTATCCTGATGTGCGAGTAATTGTCACCTCTCGCGTGATTGGCTATAAACCACAGCGCTTAAGAGATGCTCAGTTTTATCATTTTATGTTACAAGATTTGGAGGCAGATCAGATTCAAGATTTTATTACCCGTTGGCATGATTTAACCTTTACGGATCAAGTAGATAAACAGAGAAAGCGAGAACGGCTGCAACGGGCAATTGATACCTCAAAAGCGATTCGCGAACTCGCTGGGAATCCCTTATTGCTAACCATGATGGCAATTTTAAATCGCAATCGAGAATTACCCAGAGATAGACCCGAATTATATAACCAAGCCTCGCAGGTATTGCTGTATCAATGGGATGTAGAACGGGCGTTAGTCGAACATCAACAGTTAGAGATTCAAACGATTGATTATAAAGATAAGCAGGCGATGTTGCGTCGGGTGGCTTATCAGATGCAAGCAGCAGAGAAAGGGTTGGCGGGTAATCTGATTGCGGCGGATGAGTTAGAAGGAATTTTGACGGATTATCTGAAAACCCTCGATATCAATAATTCCAGGGCGGTGGCTAGGGTGATTATTAAGCAACTGCGGGAACGGAATTTTATCTTATGTTTCATGGGGGCGGATTATTATGCCTTTGTGCATCGGACGTTTTTGGAATATTTCTGCGCCTGGGAATATGTTTGGCGGTTTGAGAAAGAACGAACAATTTCTCTGGAGGAGTTGAAAACCGAGGTTTTTGGCAAGCATTGGCAGGATGAGTCTTGGCATGAAGTGTTACGGTTGATTGTGGGGATGATTGAACCCAGGTTAGCTGGGGAGATTATAGATTATTTGATGAATCAGGGGGGAGCAAAGCAAAACTTTATTAATCTATTTCTAGCGGCGGATTGCCTTTCTGAGGTGAGGAATCGTTCGATTATTGCATCAACGGCGACTCAATTACTGAACTGGATTGAAGAGTTAATCGACTACGACTTCCCGGGTGAGTACGGTTATGATTACCAATTATATGAGATTGCTCATGAAATTCATACCCAAGCAGTTGTTTCAATTGCAACAACCTGGCATGATTCTCCAGACACTTTACCTTGGCTGAAACAAACAGCCCAATCTGATGACGATTGGATTGTGCGACAAGCAGCGGTGGAAGAAATAGCCAAAGGCTGGAAAGATGACTCAGACACCTTGCCTTGGCTGAAACAAACAGCCCAATTTGATGACGAAGGGGATGTGCGACTTACAGCGGTACAAGAAATAGCCAAAGGCTGGAAAGATGACCCAGACACCTTGCCTTGGCTGAAACAAAAAGCTGAATATGATGACTATTTATTTGTGCGATATGCAGCGGTGCAAGAAATAGCAAAAGGTTGGAAATATAACCCAGATACCTTGTCTTGGCTGAAACAAAAAGCTCAATCATATAACGATTCGGCTGTGCGACGTGCAGCGGTGGAAGAAATCGCCAAAGGTTGGAAAGATGACCCAGACACCTTGCTTATTCTCAAACAAAAAGCTCAATCGGATAACGATTCGGCTGTGCGATGTGCAGCGGTACAAGAATTAGCTAAAGGCTGGAAGGATGAGCCATTGCTATTTGAATTATTACGCGATCGCGCTCTCAATGATCCCTGTGTGCGAGAGCAAGACTGGCATGATAATCCTCGGCAATTAGCACTTGAAATCATTATCAAACAATATCCTGATAATCCCCAGACTCTACCCTTGCTGCGCGACAGAGCCGAAAATGATCCTGATGAAAAAGTTAGGGGATTTGCTCAGAATAAATTGGCACAATTCGAGAAGCAAAAAAGCGATATATGATATAAGTTTAAACATAAATTTTGTTTGCACAATCCAATCTAAACAACGTTAGTGTTAACTTAAATTGCACTGACTTTAGAGTTTGTAGTCAGCGCTTTAGCGCTTCTGGCACTAAAGTGCCTACTACGAACTTAATTCAGCGACATTCGTGTTAAATGTGTAGGGGCGGGTTTCACAACTATCTTTTTGGTTGCACCCAGATGTGACTAAACCCGCCCCGACTCAGATGTTTATAATTCCCCTGAAAACAAAGGGCGACCCGTTCAAATTGAATAGATACAATTGTCAATTTATGCAAGCGGGTCGCCCCTACAGGATAATCTTATTAGAGAGGCAAATTTTGATACAATTTAATCAATATCCATCAACGACAACACAACAACTTATGACTAAGTAAATTCAACTTAGGCTTTAATACTATGACACTCGCCAAAGAAGAAATCATTTATCCCTCTAGTGATGGTAAACCGATAGCAGACAGCACCCTTCAATATCAATGGATTACCAAAATCCAAGGCGGCTGTGATGCTCTATTTAAAGATGACCCGAATGTATTTGTAGCCGGAGACTTACTTTGGTATCTGTAGGGTAGCGTAACGCACCAGCATGCCAGTCAGTACCATTTATCCTAAGTTATAGCAGTAGACACATCGATTAGGACAAACACACTCTCTGGAGACGTTCCACCGGAACGTCTCTACGAATCCGATGTGTCCTAACTGTCTTGGCGGTTGCTATAAATCCAAAACTGGGCGCACGTCTGTCATTGGTGTCAACTTAAGCTGAAAAGTTTTTCCCTGTCAGAGTTTGAATCTCGTGACCTTAATCTTAACCCCCCTTAATCCCCCCTTGCTAAGGGGGGAAATGTTTCCTCCCCTTGGCAAGGGGAGGGTTAGGGAGGGGTCAGCTCAAGGTATTGCTTTCTTTTTGTAGCTTAAGTTGACACGGATGCACGTCTGTGCGCCCCTACGATAAAATAATGATTCAATTTCGCCGATATAACATCCCCGGTAACTGCGACACTAACCCCTCTAATTCCAACTGCAACAAAACACTAGAAACCTCCGCCACTGTCATCCCTGTTTCCTGGACAATCACATCTAAGGGCGTCGGTTCAATCCCCAAAACCTGAAACACCTTTGCCAACTCTGGCGCTAACTTCGGCGTCATTTTAACAGGTTCTGGCTCAAATAAAGACAACTGTTTCCCGGTATCTAATTCCGGTATCGCCCCCAACATTTCCAACAAATGCCCCTCACTCAAAATCACATTTGCCCCCCGACTCAATAATCCCAAACATCCCACAGCATTAGGATTATCCAACGAACCCGGTAACGTATACACATCGCGACAAAACTCATTCGCTTGATACGCTGTAATCAACGCCCCTGATTTCGTCGGGGCTTCCATCACCAAAACCGCCCGACTCAAGCCGGCGATAATTCGATTGCGTTGGGGAAAATGAGGGCGATTCGGCTTGGTTCCTGCCGGATATTCACTTAATACCAATCCCTGTTCTAAAATAGTCTCGTACAGTAATTTATTCCTAGGCGGATAAATCACATCAATTCCTGTACCAAAAACGGCTACCGTCCTCCCACCAACCTCTAAACATCCCTTGTGGGCTTCGGTATCTATCCCGGCTGCCATTCCAGATACTACAGTAAAGCCCTTTTTTGCCAGGGCTGCACTAATTTTCTTTGTCCAACGCTTGCCATAATCGGTTGGTTCGCGAGTTCCGACGATCGCAACCATCGGCTTCATCCCCTGATTTTCCTGCCGATCAACCTGTCCGTGGTAGTACAATACTGGCGGCGGACTAGGAATCTCTAGCAATAAGCGGGGGTAATCGGGATCAGCGGGTGTCCAGAAACAGGGATTTTTGATACAGTGTTGTTCCAGAAACTCTTGAGGGTTGAGGTGCGATCGCGTCTCCTCTACTGCTTCGATTAACCGCAGCCCAAACCCTTCTACCCTACCCAACTCCCTCGCTGGAGACGCCCAAGCCTCTGCCAAGGTGTCAAAATGCTGCTGTAAGCGTCGCAGTAACACCGGTCCCACACGAGGGACTTGTGACCAAGCTAACCAATAGGCGCGATCGTCTGGCAATGGATTGTCCTCACTATCAATACGTTCAGTCAATCAAATTGGTTCAGGTTGAAACAACAGAGGAACAGCAGAAACGATTAGACATTAATGAATGGGAGCAATAATCATCTCTGAGCGGGATTTTTCGGTATTACTAGCTAGAGCTAACGGTACGTTATAATCTAGAGTCTCTAGTAGATAATTGCTGCATTCTAGTTCCGGTATAGATGAAAACATTTTGATTTGATCACAAATAGTTAACTCAAAGGTTTTCACGACTTTGTCTAGGCTAAAGTCACTGTATGCCATATCATATTAAGGGTTGATTGGGATGAAACAACTAACAGGCAGCCTTTAAATGATATCGCCCGGTCGGTCAAACCCGCCCCAACACATCGGCTGGGAAACACTTCAAAAGCATGTCTATACATGGCTTTCATGCCAATTGCCAGGATAATTACTCCTCAATTAAGAATTACTTGCATTAACAGGTACAATAATCATCTATCCACTCCAGTGCAGCGTGGTCAACCTGAGTGAACCCTTGGCAACTTCGCCAAATCCCAGACGGGCTAGGATATTCATCTCTGGTGGTAACGGATCACCAATAACGGATCGCACTTCACTGGTACTCAACTCAAATCACGGCAAAACTGGTCACTAATGAAAATTACTAGACGTAGTATAATTGGACTCTGCTCTGGACTCGCCCTATTCGTCGTGGCGGGCTGTTCAAGTCCCAACGAACAAGCTAATACTGCAAATACTGATGGTGCGACGGGTAATACAGCCGATGCGGGCGAAATTAACCTCTATTCCGCCCGTCACTATGACACCGATGATGCCCTCTACGACAACTTCACCGAGGAAACGGGGATCAAGGTGAACCTGATTGAAGGGGACGCCGATGAGTTGATTGAACGGATTAAGAGTGAAGGAACAAACAGTCCGGCTGACGTATTAATTACCGTTGACGTGGGACGCCTGTGGCGGGCGCAAGAGGATGGATTGTTGCAACCAGTTTCCTCAGAAACGCTAGAATCAGCAATTCCTGCCAATCTACGTGATTCCCAAGGACAGTGGTTTGGGTTATCCAAACGGGCGCGAATCATCGTCTATAACCAAGAAAATGTTCAGCCAGAGGAACTCTCCACATACAAGGCTTTAGCCGAACCCGAATGGAAAGGACGGGTTTGCATCCGCAGTTCCGAAAATATCTACAACCAATCCTTAGTCGCCTCTAAGATCGAAAGCAAAGGAGAACAAGAGACAGAAAACTGGGTAAAAGGCTTAGTGGCTAACTTTGCCCGTCCCCCCGAAGGGAACGACACCTCCCAAATTCAAGCCGTAGCAGCGGGTCAATGTGATGTAGCAATAGTCAACCATTACTATGTTGCCCGTCTCAAACAGTCTGATGTGGCTGAAGATCAAGAAGTAGCCGAAAAAGTGGGCGTGTTCTTCCCCAATCAAACCGCCGATGGGACTCATATCAACATCAGCGGCGGCGGTGTCGTTATCAATGCGCCGAACAAAGACAATGCGGTTAAGTTTTTAGAGTATCTGGTTACGCCAGAAGCCCAAGAAATCTTTGCCAATCAAGGGAATGAGTATCCTATCGTGACGGAGATGGAAGCCAATTCCGTTGTCTCTAGCTTTGGTGAGTTCAAGGAATCGGAGTTAGATGTCGTCACTTATGGAGAAAAAAACCCAGAAGCCGTTAAATTAATGGATCGAGCTGGTTGGAAGTGATCCTAATCCTTTAATCCCAGTGGGGGAAGGTAGAATCATTTAACTTGTAGGGGCGGGTTTCACTACTAACTTTTCGGTTGCACAAGAGAGGTGACTAAACCCGCCCAGACGCTTCTGGCATCGCGTCTCTACTTAGGTTTCTAGACTTCTGGTGAAAAGTTAGGATATACCGTAGGGTGGGCATTGCCCACCAACCCTAAGGAGGTGACATTCAACCTAGAGGCGTACAACCTCAGGTACGCATAGAGGTAAACTAAATGTTCAATACCAAAACCGAGCGTGTCATCAGTGTGACCAACATCTAACACCCCCACCCCAATCTCTGTAATAAATCCGTGAAATTAGTGTTATGGCAGATTCAGTTATGGAAAACCGCGACTACACCCTAATCATCGACAAAAGTGGCAGCATGTCAACGCCCGACCAACCCGGTGGACAAACCCGTTGGTATACTGCCCAAGAGTCCACTCTCGCCCTTGCCAGAAAATGTGAACAGTTTGACCCCGATGGTATCACCATTTACCTCTTTTCCAGTCGGTTTAAACGCTACGATGGCGTTACCTCAGACAAAGTAGCGCAAATCTTCCAAGAAAATGACCCTATGGGGCGGACTGACTTGGCTAGTGTACTTCAGGATGCTATTAATAACTACTTTCAGCGCAAAACGGCGGGACAAACTAAACCCCAAGGGGAAACCATTTTAGTAATTACCGATGGAGAACCCGACGATCGCAAAGCCGTGATGCGAGTAATTGTGGAAGCGTCGCGTCAAATGGATCGGGATGAAGAATTAGCCATTTCCATGATTCAAGTGGGCAATGATTCCACAGCAACGCGATTTCTCAAGCTCCTTGATGATGAATTGCAAGGGGCGGGTGCTAAATTCGATATCGTTGACACCGTTACCCTCGATGATATGGCGGATATGACGTTACCCGAAATCTTGCTGAATGCCATTCAGGATTAATCCTCAAGCAGGGTGGGTTTACTCCAGTTATTAGTTTAATTAATAACGTGATCAGTCAAACCCGCCCCTACAACTTAATTTTCCTCGTTCCCTGTTCCCTTTATAGATTTTTGTTATGCCAGATCGAGATTACACCTTAATTATCGACAAAAGCGGTAGCATGTCCACACCAGATCAACCGGGTGGCAAAAGCCGTTGGGAAACGGTTCAGGAATCAACCTTAGCTGTTGCCCGAAAATGTGAACAGTTAGATGCTAATGGTATCACTGTTTACCTGTTTTCCAGTCGCTTTAGACGGTATGATAATGTTACCTCAGATAAAGTGACTCAAATTTTTCAAGAAAATGAACCGATGGGGCGTACTGACTTAGCCTCTGTCCTCAAAGATGCCACGGATAACTATTTTCAGCGCAAAGCCGCAGGAGAAGCAAAACCCGATGGAGAAACGATTTTAGTGGTTACTGATGGCGAACCCGATGATCGTAAAGCCGTGATGCGGGTGATTATTGAAGCATCGCGTCAAATGGATCGAGATGAGGAATTGGGAATTTCGCTGATGCAAGTTGGGAATGATCCCACAGCGAAGCGATTTCTCCAGATTCTGGATGACGAACTAGAAGGGGCGGGTGCTAAGTTTGATATTGCTGACACGATTACCCTAGATGACATGGCGGAGATGACGTTAGCGGAAGTCTTGGTGAACGCGATCGCGGATTAATCTCTTGACCACCGCTCATGCTGCATCGGGGTTAGCAGGCTTTTTTTGTTGTCCCCTCTCCTATGAAAAAGCAAACCAATCAATTCAGTCATCTCACCGCCAAAGACAGAGTTTATCTATCATTCCCTGGACAGCTTCTCCTCGAAACAAATCGGCTTCACGGTAAAATTCTAGACTTTGGTTGTGGCTTTGGCAATGATGTTAAACTTTTACAGCAAAAAGGCTTTGACATCACTGGGTATGACCCTTACTATTTCCCAGAATACCCCAATCATAAATTTGATACCATCCTATGCTTTTATGTTTTAAATGTTCTGTTTGCTGAAGAACAAGCAACTGTTCTCATGAACGTTTCACATTTGTTAAAACCGGGCGGAAAAGCTTATTATGCCGTGAGGCGGGATCTAAAAAAAGAAGGGTTTCGAGAACATTATATTCATAAAAAGCCGACGTATCAGTGCATAGTTAAACTGCCCTTCCAATCCCTTCACCTAGACGAGTATTGCGAAATTTACGAATACGTTCATTATAACTATCAAAGGCATTCTGAAAATAAGTGCCTCTTTTGCAACCCTCGGAAAAATCTCCGGATACTCACCGAGTCAGCAACGGCTTATGCCATGTTTGATGGTTATCCAGCTAGCATTGGTCATGTCTTGATTATTCCTAAACGTCATGTCGCCAATTATTTTGATCTGGACTTTAAAGAACAATCTGCCTGCTGGTTTATGGTAAACAAAGTGCAAGAATTTTTAAAGGATCAATTTCATCCGGATGGGTTTAATGTGGGAATCAACGTGAATAGAGAGGCGGGACAAAAGATGAGGCACACGAGTATTCATATTATCCCTCGTTACCAGGGGGATGTTACGGGAGCCAAAGGTGGAATCAGATATGCGATTCCAAAGGTTACAAGTTACCAGTTTGACCGGAAATGATATCATACCAAATCCGCCTTGAGTATCCCCTTTTTGCCATCTAATCCCCAATCTTATCTAATGATGAATCTGTAGCCGGAGAAGGTAGTGACCCAGTTGAACCTTGCCAGACCAAAGTTCATAGTCAAGTTCCAAATGTTGGGGTAAGGGGTGTCCCTCTAGTTTCAGCATCCGGGTATAGTTTCGCAGTTGCAAAGACTGATGGTTTTTCTTCGAGGTTCCCTGAAGCCAATAACGACTGATACCATACACCCCTCGCTCCCAACGGTGACGATAACTCAAGTTACCATTTGCCTGCATTGTCATAATCACCCGATAGGGGGAAATTTCTAGCCACAAAAGTCGGTGCAGAGTTCCCTTGACCCCATTAGTGGGATCAGTTTGAGGTGGGTGTAGCGATTCCCCTCCGGGGAGTGGGGGTTCTCTCAAGAGCAAATGAAAGCGATCGCGTTCTTTTTGATACAGTGTAGCCGCCGTTTCGATAGTGAACCAAATCGGCAGATCAGTCGATACAACCGAAAGACAAACCGGCAAGCGGTGATGTGTCAGCATGGATCTTGCAAGTGTAAGAGACAATTGACATCCTCCCCAAAATACTTCGTATTAGTTGGGGATTCCAAAAATCGCTTTTTGAATTTCCTGGTTCGCGGACACTTATCTAGGTCAATGACCGGAATCCGGGGATGAAAAGGCAACCAGATATAGCAGTAGACACATCGAGCAAGCACAAACAAACTATCTGGAGACGTAAGGCGTGGAACGTCTCCGGAGAATCTTATGTATCCTAACATCCTTGGCGGTTGCTATACCTCCTGATTCGTCGATATGCTCATTCTAGAGTACAAAGCCAAGAAAGGTAAAATCAGTGACCCGTGAGCAGTGACCGATTAATAATTAACGCCTGTCCCTACTTCATCCCCTTTTCCGCTTTTCTAGCTCGTCTGGCACTTTTGCCAAAGGCGAGAAATCCAAAAATCAGCCAAGCGATGAGAATTCCGCCCGTGAGAAACAACATGGAAACTAGACCGAATTTAGCAATAAGACTGGGTGCGGCTGCGGTGAATAATCCGCCGCCAACAATGGGTTCAAAAAACAACTGTTTGTAAGCAAAACTTTCAAAGGCACCCGATCGATTGTCGGGGTCAACCATTCGCAACAATAAAATACCTGTTGCGGTGACTCCCATGGATTGTCCCAAATCACCCAGACCCCGTTCAAACCAGTAGGAGGGAATCACGCGAGGGGCGAGATAAAGGAAGGCAAAAATGTTCCAAGCTATCCCAGCGATACTCAGAATAATAAAAGAACCAAGGTTGGCTCCGATTACAGTTAGAGAAATTGTTGCTAAGGCGGTAACGATGACGATATCTAAGGCTACCCCAGCAATATTATTCATTAGGGGTCGAATAATCAGCGGATGGAGTCCCAACCGTTCCATCAACAACTGCACAATAATCCCGCCAACCAGCGCCATGGGAAATAGGGGGACATAGGTCATCATTTCAAATCCCCCCCTCCCCCATGTCAAAGACTCGATCCAAATTAATCCATTAAGAATCAGCCAACCAATCGCGATCGCTAATCCGACAAAGCCGAAGTTCAGCGACAGCGGATCAACCAACATATTCCGCATCAATCGCGATCGCGCCCTCCGAATTTGCGGGGTTTCACTGTGGGTGTAATCCTCAAACCAGTCGGGTTCAGCCACGTTTTGCTGAACGCCTTGAACATAGCCTTTACGTCTCCCCCAATTAGCAAGTACTGTTCCCGTCACAATCCCCGACACAATCCCCACGGTTGCTAATCCTACAGCTAAGTCAGCGCCATCTGGAAAACCCAATTCTTGAAACGTTCCCGCCATCCCAGCGGCTGTACCATGTCCCCCTTCAAAGGCAATTTCAATTAAAGCCGCCGCCGTCGGATCAATATCAAAGAAGGGAATGAGGATCAGCATTGTTAGTAAAATACCTACTACATATTGCCCCCACGCCAGACTTTGACCAAATACCACTTGGGGTGCGGCTTTATTCCAGATGTCCCGTGGATTAGGAATCGATTCACCCAGAAACAAAGCGGCGAAGACAATATTGATGAACACCCCCGGAGACTGTGACCACACATCCCGAATGGATTCGGGGAATAAGCCATTTGCCAGGGGTGAAGTTGAACCTGCGATCGCACCGAGCACTTGAGGTCCCAACAACAGCGCCACCACACCGGCGACAATTGATTCGGGAATGTAGAGTTTCTGTATCCAGCGGACTTTTTGGTGAATCAACCGCCCGACTAGAATTAGAAGTGCAACCAAGATGAAGGCGAAAAGGGCATCTTTAAGATTAAGCATGGAAAAACCAACGATGCGGTAATGTTTGATTTTATCCTGTCTCCGTGTTTTTCAGATGCTTCATCCACTTTCAGGTGTGGACTACCTCGAATAATACAAAATCCGCCTTTGTTACTCCCTTTTGCCACAGCGATTAAAATCGCTGCTACACTTGCCCTTGCGTCCCCTTAAAAATAACTGAATTATAACGGGGGTGGGGAACCCGGATTTAGGATAAGAAGTAGAGACGTTGATTTACAGTAATTATAAAAACAACAAATTATATTTTTTAAGGGTAATCTTAACCCAACAAGCATTTTTGAAAAGGAAGTTTAATCGTCATCTGAGTTCCGACATTCGGTTGAGAAACACAGTCCAACTCACCGCCATGTTGACTCACTACAATTTGGTGAGCAATGGATAGTCCTAATCCTCTGCCTTTACCGACAGGTTTTGTGGTAAAAAATGGATCAAATATTCGAGGTTTTACAACTTCCGTTATACCCACTCCATTATCGATAATATGAATAATGACTTGATAGTTATCTTGAAGAGTTGTTTGAATTTTAATAATTGGGATATTTTTAAGGGAATAACCGTTAACTTTAGCTTTTTCTTTATCCCTTTCTAATGCCTCAATAGCATTATTAATAATGTGAAGAAAAACTTGATTAAGTTGTCCTGGATAGCATTCAAACAGGGGCAGATTGCCGTATTCTTTGATAATTTGAATCCACGGCTGTCCGGCTGAGTTTAATAACCGATATTGTACCAGAAAAAGAGCGCTTTCTATTCCTTCATGAATATCGACCGATTTGCGTTCAGCTTCATCGATTCGGGAAAACTTTCGCAACGATAGCACCAGTTCTCGCAGGCGTTCAGTGCCAATTTTCATCGAACCCAATATTTTGGGAAAGTCTTGGCTCAAAAAGTCAAGATTCACATCGGTTATTTTGTTTTGTAGACGAGGGCTAGGATTTGGATACTCCTGTTGATAAAATTCCACTAGCTCCAACAAGTCTTGGGTATAATATTCAATGTGGGATAAATTGCCATGAATAAATGTGACTGGGTTATTAATTTCATGAGCAATTCCAGCCACCATCCGACCCAAACTGGACATTTTTTCACTCTGAACTAATTGAGATTGAGTTTGCTTGAGTTCGTGGAGGGCTTGTGAGAATTGTTTGTTTAATTGACTCAGCCGCAGTCCCGAACGAACCCGGGCTTGCAATTCACTCGGTTCAATGGGTTTCGAGAGAAAATCATCCGCCCCCGAATCTAAACCTTGGACGCGATCGGCGACGTGTTCGCGTATGGTAAGTAGAATCAGAAAGATGGTTGCTAATTGCGGATCTGCCTTGATCCGACGGCAAACTTCTAAGCCATCGAGTTTGGGCATCATCCAATCGCAGATGATTAAGTCAGGTTGAAGTTTTTTGGTTTTTAGGAGTGCAGCTTCTCCATCTTCCGCCAGCAGCACTTCATGACCTTCACTTTCTAACAACTCTTGGAGAATGATTTGTACCGTTATATCATCATCAACGGCGAGGATTTTTGCCATGGTTATTTGTCATTTGTCATTTGTCATGTTTTAGGGAACTCTTAACAGGGAATAGGTAATTCATAATTCATCCATATCAGAACTCCTCCGTTGCGGGAAACCCCGTGTCTTCAGACCCGGGAGGAACACACGGTAGCGGTTTAAGAAGCCTCCAATATTGAAAAACCATAATTGTAACCATCCTTTTGATGAATTTGTTGACAGTATTTGTGGCTAATTCCTTGAATCAGCCCACCTGTTGTTGAAATATTGAAACTACCAGTAGAGCGAACTGCAACCCTCCCGGCGTAAGTTCCAACCTTTTTCCCATAAGTAACAACTGCTTTTACAATGTCACCAGTCTGAAAACCTTTGACTCGCTTTAATCTAGGCACATATCGACAAGGAAACCCAAACTTGTCAGTACGACACATTTGCCTAGAGCCATGACCAGTCGCTTTGATGCTCAAAGGC
>NZ_JAVJRX010000006.1:0-11291 GCF_040219735.1 Coleofasciculus sp. G1-WW12-02
GCCTTTGAGCATCAAAGCGACTGGTCATGGCTCTAGGCAAATGTGTCGTACTGACAAGTTTGGGTTTCCTTGTCGATATGTGCCTAGATTAAAGCGAGTCAAAGGTTTTCAGACTGGTGACATTGTAAAAGCAGTTGTTACCTCTGGGAAAAAGTTTGGAACTTACGCCGGGAGGGTTGCAGTTCGCTCTACTGGTAGCTTCAATATTTCAACAACAGGTGGGTTGATTCAAGGAATTAGCCACAAATACTGTCAACAAATTCATCAAAAGGATGGTTACAATTATGGTTTTTGAATATTGGAGGCTTCTTAAACCGCTACCGTGCGTTCCTCCCCGGTCTGAAGACACGGGGTTTCCCGCAACGGAGGAGTTCTGATGAATGAGGAATGAGTTTTGACCCTTCACTTCGTTCAAGGGAATGGCGCGTGACCCTTCGTTTCACTCAAGGAAACCTGGTTGTGTGTAGGGGCGGGTTTCACGATTATCGTTTCTTCCCTCACCCAGATGGAACTAAACCCGCCCCATCCCAGTTTTGAGTGCGATAATTATGACAAATGACCAATGAAATAAGGGCAGTTTTGATAGGAATGATCATAGTGTGGGCGACTGTGAGCCATAAGGCAATGAGTCAGCCTTTACCTGTACCCATTGCGCCACCCAATCCGGAAAATCCAGCTCAACCACCGCCTCCTATACCCATCGATTCGCCAAATCCCAATAATTTATCTCCGCCTCAACCTCTCCTTTCACCTGAAGCCTGGAGAAATCCGCAACTAGTCCGCACCTTTACAGGTCATAACACAGCCATTGATTCTTTGTTCTTTAGTCTAGATGGAACAATTCTCATTAGCGGCGGTAGTTATAACGATGGCAAAATTAAATTTTGGCAGCTAGAAACAGGTCAAGAAATCGACAGCCTGCGAGCGCAACGAACTTCGGTATCCGTCCTTGGCTTATCACCCGATGGAGAAACCTTGGTCAGTTCTGGTACAGATTCTGCGGTTAATCTCTGGAACTGGAAAACCGGAGACTATATCCATCAGTTTCGCGATCATACCAGCAATGTCTTGTCCCTGGCAATCACGCCAGATGGTCGCACCTTAGTAACGGGGGCTTTAGATGGAATTCGACTGTGGGATTTAACCAAACAACGTCGAATGTATACCTTGGCGCGTTTTGATAACCAAACCTATGGCTTGGCGATTCACCCGGATGGAGATATTCTGGCAAGTGGTCATAAGTATGGTTCAATTAAGCTCTGGAATTTAAACACAGGGACGTCTCTCAATCAGATTAGCGCCCATCGCGGTTCAGTTAATGCCTTGGCGTTTACACCTGATGGACAAACATTAGTCAGTGGTAGCTATGATCGCACGATTAAAGTCTGGAATCTTAGAACTGGACAATTAGCACAGACTCTTTCGGGACATACCGGGCGAGTGTGGGCTGTGGCGATTAACCCCGATGGTGAAACCCTAGCCAGTGCTAGTCGTGACGGGGTACGGTTATGGAATTTAAGAACCGGTGAACTGTTGGCATTACTCACAGCCCATGAAGATTGGGTGCATTCCGTTGCCTTTAGCCCTGATGGTACAATCCTGGCTACTGGCGGATTTGATCGGCAAATCATGGTTTGGCAAATTTCGACCGTGAGTGGTGAAGAGTTGGCACAACGTTCTCAGTAGGGGCTTGGTTACCATCAGTAGGGGCTTGGTAACCATCAGTAGGGGCTTGGTAACCATCAGTAGGGGCTTGGTAACCATCAGTAGGGGCTTGGTTACCAAGCCCCTACTTCACCCCGTTAAATGGCAAGCATAGAGTCACCTAGGATTTCCCCCGTACAGCCGTTTTCAATTAAAGGAAATCTAGTATAGACTAGAGGACAAAAGCATAAAAGCTTCACTTAATATAAAGCCAAATTAATCTTTGGTAAGGAAAAGCTAATCAGCCAGAGCGAATAATGCTCACCTAAGACGTGCGCGATCGCGAGTCCAAGGGTCTGTTAGTAAATAAAGCAGTAAACGGAAAAAGTCAAGTCAAATTCATTTTTCTTCAGAAATAACCATCTGATGAGCGGGCTAAGTTGCTTGCCGTTCATCCGTTTTGATGTTAAAACATTCAACCCTAGAACATTGGTCTCTTGTTTCATTGATAATTCAGATAGTCTATCGATGGCGACGGTTATTGATTTGTCTCAAGCCATCTCTAGAGAAATTCGACTACAGCCATTGCTCTCAACCTTAATCCAGATAGCCTTTGAGATGACAGATGCTCAAAGCGTTACCCTGATTTTGCCTCAGCCGGAGCATTTAGTCATAGCGGCTAGGGGGGTAAGGGGTACAAACCCAATCATTTTGCCCCTGACTCCCATCAAATCCAGCCCAGAGATTTCCTTAACGCTGGTTGAATATGTTTGGCATCATCCCGACATTTTAGTCGTCTGTGATGATACGACAGACGTTACACGATGGTCAACGATCGCACTGAACCCTCAAAACCATACCCTCGATCCTAACGAAGGGTCAAAACTCAACACTCAACACTCAACACTTCCCCAATTGAGTGTATTATGTGCGCCGTTAACAGTGGGTGACCAGAAAATTGGTATTCTTTACCTAGAAAATAATCAAACCAGAGACGCATTCACGGGCGATCGCGTGGCGATTGTCCAACTCCTGTGCATCCAGGCTGCATCTGCACTAAAGAATGCTCAAGCATACGAACACCTCGAACAGTATTCACGCACTCTGGAGAACACTGTAAAACAGCAAAAGCAGCAGTTACACCACACTGAATCCCGCTATCGTGCCATTATTGAAGATCAAAGCGAACTAACTTGTCGTTACAGCGCTGATGGCAGACTCACCTTTGTTAACGAAGTCTATTGTCGCTATTTTAGTAAAACACCAGAAGAACTCATTGGATACCGCTTTTTCCCCCTGATCCACCCAGAAGATAAACCCCTGCTAGAAGCCTTTATCGCCGAGTTGACTCCAGATAACCCTGTAGGTACAGTCGAACACCGTGTCATTCTAGAGAGTGGTGAGATTCGCTGGCAACAATGGAGCGATCGCGCTATCTTTGACGCTCAAGGTCGATTACTGGAATTCCAGGCGGTGGGACGGGATATTACCGATTGTAAATTAACCGAACAACGACTGCGCCACAGTGAAGCTCGACTCAATGCAATCATCTCCAGTACCTCCGACGGGATTATGATTGTCGATAGCCAAGGTCAAGTTCGTTTCACCAACCCAGCCGCCGCCAACCTCTTAAATCAGGATGTGGAGGAATTACTCAACTATAACTTTGGACTGCCTATTGGTATACATCAAACCACAGAATTGGGAATTGTTCGCGCCGATGGAAAACTCACTTTTGCTGAAATGAGTGTAGTTGAAACCGAATGGGAAGGTGAATCCGTTTTTGAGATTTGCTTACGTGATGTCACCGAACGTCAACGGGCGGAAGCCGCATTACGGGAAAGTGAAGAACGCTTCCGGGCAATTTTTGAACAAGCCGCCGTGGGAATTGCCCTGGGGACACCATCGGGAGAGTTAATTCGGGTCAATCAACGATTTTGTGACTTGGTAGGATACGAGGAGTCGGAATTATTACAGCTTAGTTTCCCCGCCATTACTCATCCTGATGACCGAGCCGCAGAACTCAATGATTTAACTCAATTATTGGCAGGTCAATGTTCCACTTATTCTAGAGAAAAACGCTTTATCCGTAAAGATGGTCAATGGCAATGGGTGAATCTTGCTGTATCCCTGGTGCGAACCTGGATGGATACCCCCAATTACATTATTGGCGTGGTTGAGGATATCCAACAGCGCAAGCAAACGGAAGCCGCCCTACAACAGGCTTTAGATGCAGCAGAAGCGGCTAACCGTGGCAAAAGCGAGTTCTTGGCAAATATGAGTCATGAACTGCGTACTCCCCTCAATGCCATCCTGGGCTTTACCCAACTCATGGCAAGGGATGCTTCTCTCAATCAAAATCAGCAGGATTATTTGGGCATTATTACCCGTTCGGGTGAACATTTGCTGGATTTGATCAATAATGTCCTGAATATGTCCAAAATTGAGGCGGGTAGGATTTCCCTGTCACAAAGTAGCTTTGATCTCTACAGTTTGGTTGATTCTATTGCGGAAATGTTGCGCCTGAAAGCCCTATCTAAAGGGTTACAGCTTATGGTTGAGCGAACTGCCAATGTGCCTCGCTATGGGATTGCAGATGAGGGGAAATTGCGGCAGATTTTGATTAATTTAGTGGGTAATGCGGTTAAATTTACGTCACAAGGTAAGGTGATCTTGCGCGTGCAAACGATATCCGATACGATGACCCCACCAACGAATATCAATGCTCAATCCTGTCTGTTTTTTGAAGTCGAAGATACCGGGGTGGGCATTCGTGCTGATGAACTTGCTACCCTGTTTCAAGCCTTTGTGCAAACCAATACCGGTCAGCAATCGCACTCGGGAACGGGTTTAGGTTTAGCCATTAGTCGTCGGTTTGTGCAATTGATGGGTGGAGAAATTACCATTAACAGCACTCCAGGTCAAGGCACACTGGTAAAATTTGATATACCCATCGGCATCGTTCCCCAAGATCAGATTCCTAGTCAACCCTTAAGTCGGCAGGTGATTGGTATCGCACCCAACCAACCCCACTATCGCATTTTAGTGGTAGAAGATCAATGGGCAAATCGCAAACCCCTGGTCAAGTTTCTGGAATCCTTAGGATTAGACGTGCAAGAAGCCGAGAATGGTCAAGTTGCTGTTGCTCGCTGGGAACATTGGCAACCTCATCTGATTTGGTTAGATATGCGAATGCCTGTGATGGATGGGTATGAAACCACTAAAATGATTAAATCTCATCCTCAGGGAAAGACAACCGTGATTATTGCCTTAACCGCTAGCGCTTTTGATGAAGAACGAACGGCTATTTTAGCAGCAGGTTGTGATGATTTTGTCGCCAAGCCCTTCCGCACTGAGGCGATTTTAGAGAAAATGGCACAACACTTAGGTATCCGTTATTGTTATGACGATTCTCCCCCACCCTCATCCGATGTCGATACATCGGTATTAACCTCTGAGGATTTCAGGGTGATGCCGACGAATTGGATTACTCAGTTGCACCAAGCCGCCATCCAGCTTAATAGTAAACAGATTGTTCAGCTTATCGAACAAATACCTCCAGAACAGACGTTACTCACGAAGGCATTAACCGATTTAGTTAATAACTTTCGTTGTGATGTCATTATGGATATAGCGCAAAAGGCTATCTCGTGATCAACACCTCCCGTTTTTCTGACATTGTAGAGACGGGACAGACCACAATACAATACAGCTTGGATAAACTCTAATTTAATTTCTGCTCCCAGACGTGCCATGGCACGTCTCTACTGGTTCCAGACGTGCCATGGCACGTCTCTACAACCCCTGCTCCCCCTTGGCAGTCAGACTTGCTTATGAACAGTTATCAGCCAAAGACATCAAAAGGAATTATTTTAATTGTTGATGATACACCCGATAGCTTACGTCTTTTGGAAGCCGCACTGACAAGGTATGGGTATGAAGTTCGCAGTACAGTCAACGGTGCCATGGCATTAACGGCGGCAAAAGCGGTAGCACCTGATCTGATTTTGTTGGACATTTTAATGCCCGATATGAATGGCTATGATGTTTGCTCAGCCCTGAAAGCTTCGCCCGTTACTCGTGATATTCCGATCATTTTTATTAGCGCCTTAGATGAAATCTTTGATAAAGTCAAAGCCTTTACCTTGGGAGGGGCTGACTATATTACTAAACCCTTTCAATTTGAAGAAGTTTTGGCGCGTGTGGATCATCAACTGACGATTCGCCAACTCACCCAGGATTTGGAGCAACGAGTCGATGCACGAACGGCTCAATTAAAACAAACCCTAGAGGACTTACAACAAGCCCAAGTTCAGCTTGTACAGATTGAGAAAATGGCAACACTGGGTCAATTAGTAGCCGCCGTTGCCCATGAAATTAACAATCCTGTGGGGTTTATTAATGGAAATCTCAGTTGTGCCAAGGACTATACTCAAGATCTGATTTCTCTGCTGCGTCTGTATCAAGAAAAGTTTCCCCATTGCGGCACTGAAATTGAGCAAAAAAGTCAGGATATTGAACTCGATTATCTGATTGAGGATCTGCCCAATATTCTATCTTCAATGAAACAGGGGGTTGACCGTCTCTTTCAGCTTAGCAACTCTTTGCGAACATTTTCTCGCTTGGATGCTCATCATAAGGTAAATTTCAACGTCCATGATGGAATTGAGAGTACGCTGTTGATTTTAAAACACCGAATTAAGGCAAATGATAAACGTTCAGCCCTTAAGGTGATTAAAAACTACGGCAATTTACCGCCTATCGACTGTTATCCTGGGCAACTGAATCAAGTTTTTATGAATATCATCGCTAATGCTATTGATGCCTTAGATGAATTACAGGTAAAAAAGTTGGAGGAATTGAATCAAGACTATCTGCCTCACATTAAAATTGACACCTACATTCCAGAAGATAAAGAAGTCGTGATTATTCGGATTAGCGATAATGGTATAGGTATGTCAACTCAGGTAAAAGACTGCATATTTGATAACTTTTTTACCACCAAACCCGTGGGTAAAGGAACGGGTTTAGGCTTGTCTATTGCGCGTCAGATTGTGGTCGAAAAGCATAAAGGTTCCCTAAATTTTAGTTCTACACTAGGGGAAGGAACAGAGTTTGTGATTGAGTTGCCCATTTGACATCCTCACCACGCAGTAACCAAATAGGGGTTTGGTAACCAAATAGGGGTTTGGTAACCAAACCCCTACGACGAACGAACTGACTCCGGGAAGCGACGACTCAATACGGGTAACACAGGACAAGGTTTTTTCATCTGCAAGTTATCCGAGGCTTGACCACTAAATGTATTCCAGCGAAAGGGTCCTTTGTGCGCCGCCGACATCCATAACAATCGCTTTGCCCGGGTCATTGCTACGTATAATAAACGATATTCTTCTGCGGTTTTAAGCTGTCCCGCTTTCTCCCAGGCTTCCATGGCTGTGGGTAGGGGGAAATCATGCAAATTTGCCCGAATTTGCGCCCGCGCGACTTCCGCTAGGGTAAAATCGCCTAAAAACTGTGCCGCCGTGGGTACCCAAGGATTACCGGGAATGGTGTCTTCGTGGAGAAAGGGGAGAAATACATAGTCCCAATCCAATCCCTTGGCTTTATGCATGGTGATAATGGTGAGTTGACGTTGACGTAAATAGCGAGAGTCGGCGTCTTCGGTTTCTACGGGTTCAAACCGTTCCGAGGAGACAATTTCACTCAAAGCGGCTAAGGTAGCAGACATGGCGCTGCTGCTGTAGGTTTGTTTGACGACTCGTTCGGCTAATTTATCGGCTGTGGCGAGTTCGGATTGGTCGTACTGTAAGGTGAGGGCTAAAAAGGAAATAAGCTGATAATGGGGTAATTCTAGACGCGCTCGTAATAGACTGCGACAGTATCTGGCGGCTTGACTGACTGCGGGCGTGGGATGGGGGTCAAGGGGTCCTGGATAGAGGAATTGTTCGGGGTAGGTGGCGAGGGCGTTTAAGTCTTGGGTGGGAATGAGTTGGCGTTTAACGAGAACTTCTAATGCGACTTTTAAGTAATCGGGAGAATGGGGACGGTCGATAAATTGCAATAATGCCAGTATTTCAACGGGAATGTGAGAGTGGCGATCGCTCCCCTGTACATCATACACCTCAATCCCATGCTGGCGTTTGAGATAGTCGAGTTTCTGGGCGATAAAGTTTCCTTGGCGATTTTCCCGCACTAATACCGCCGCGTTATGTTTGGGGTTGCGGGTGAATAAGTCTATAACCCGTTGTCCCAAAAGTTCTACGGTTTGATAAATATCACTGGGGGTATAAATTTCTAACCCTCGTCCCTCTGGCTGAGGATTGGCGTCGGTTTGTGGGTCATTAGGGGGTACGGGATGGATGGTTTGGGGACGAAAGGGACGAGTGGATTCATCGCCCTCTTGAGTATAGGTTTGATTTACCCAATTTAAGATAAAATTAGCGGCATCAATAATAATGGGTGTACTGCGACCCGCTTGATCCATGGTAGCAAGGCGCTGCTGCTCCTGACATTCGGTACAAAAGCGATTAAAATATATTGGGTCTGCGGGAGTAAAGGTGGAGTTAATCGCTTGATTTGGGTCACCAACCCGGATTAAATTGAGGGGTGTGTAAGGATTAGTCGGATCAGCGGCTAGAGTTTGTAGTAAGTGATATTGCAAAGGACTCGAATCCTGTGCCTCGTCTTCAAATACGGCAAAAAATTGCTGCTGCCAGAGTTGGCGCACGGTGTTATCTTCTAGCACTCGCAATGCTGCTAGAATCATATCATCATAATCAATAAAGTCTCGCGATCGCGTCACTCGTTGATATTGCTCGTATAATCCCGCCGCGATCGCTAAAATGCCATAAGGGTCATTGGTTTGTTGACTGATTCCCCATAAGTCTTCGGGTAATAATCCCGAACTTTTGGCTTCGTGAATTACCGTATATGCCAAAGACGGCAGCACTTCGGTTCGCAATACCGATTGTCGCCGCAATCGTTCCGTCTCTTCCCCATCAAAACTTACTCCTTCCAACAAAATAGAATAGCGACGCGGATTGGCAGCAATCCACTGTTCCACACAAGCACGAATTAAGCGGTGGGTTTGATTGGGGGTGACAACGGTTAGCGTATCTAAATTAATCCCCGATAAATCAGGATGGCGGTTGGCAATATTTAGGGCTAACCCATGAAGAGTATACACCACAAAACTATTTTGGGGTAAGCGTAGCGGCTTAAGATAATCCCTAATTTTCCCCTTAATTGAAGCCGCCGCCGATCGCGTAAACGTGACCACCACTAATTGTCGTTTACCATGGAGTTGATATCGCGCGATCGCAATTGCTGCCGCCACTGCCATTCCCGTAGACTTCCCTGCACCCGGTACCGCCGACACCGCCAGAGTTCCCCCCTGCCAATCTGCCATCGGTTGTTGTCCCTGGCGTAAGCTGTTCCGCAGGCGTTGCAATTCCTGCTCTCTGAAGGCAGTTAGGGACAGTTGTAAGCTATTTTGACTGGTGTTGGGATGATCTGGCATTGTTTAGGGGAGGAGGCGGTAGATAATTCTCAAATAATTTTAATCATGCATCTATAGAGATTCACAAAAAGATTCGCGATCGGATCATCAGATATTGATTCTAGCGAAATTGCTATCCTAACGATAACTCTAATTGCTTTGGCGTTGGCTGCTTGTCATCCAATTCCCTTGTTGATAAAAAATCCAGAATACTTTGAGCAATAGCCTTAGATGCTAAGTAAGGAACCCCATTGCCAATTGTTTTAAACATATTTGTCAGTGACATGTCATCGGGAAGGACAAAGTTTTTCGGTAACGATTGTATAGCCAGCGTTTCCGCAACAGATAAACGACGCGCTTTATAAGGATGTAAGTGAACTTCGTTATTTCCGTAACAAGCTGTCGGGGAATAACGCCATCGGTGAAGACGTTTGTAAGACTTTCGTGAATCATCTCCCTCCGCCACGGAAAGAAATCGCTTGAGTCCCGCTCTCGGTTTAAAATGATGTTTAGCATTGGGATGGTTAAGTACATCGTTTTTCCGAAACCAATATTCAACTGTTAGTTCCTGAATAATATCATTAGAGCAAGGGCGGTGTGAATTTTCCTGAAAGGGATCAGTTGCAGCCCAAGGACAAGCGAAAACCCTTGGCTTAGGATATACAATAGAAGTCATCCAGGGAAAAACACCTTCAGGCATAAATTGGGCAGTTGGCGATAGTCCTATATCTTTGACTAAACTTCGATGAAATCCGAGTAGGATAATCCTCTCCCTATCTTGAGGAACGCCGTATTCTATCGCGTTAATTAGACGCTCTGTTAATAGATAGCCAGCTCGATTTAGCTGATCTTTAAGCTGTTCAAAAAAAAGACGGTGTTTTTTAGTTGTCCACAATCCTTTAACATTCTCGAAGAGAAAGAAATCCGGTTGATATTGGCAAATTAATTTAACATAAGCAGCCGAAAGTTTACCATTATCACCGTCTTTCCCTCGGTTTTTCCCCCCAACTGAGAAGTCGGGACAGGGAGGACCACCAATGAAACCAATAATGTCTCTAGATTTGCGAGCATCCTGGATTAAATACCAGAGATTTAAGGCTTGTTCACCTTCTATCAGTTGCTCAACATCTCCATCTTCGGCATAATGGCATCCGTATTCGGGTAATGGCAGATTCAGAACTTGTCTAGAGTAACGGTAAGCTTCTACATAGGAGGGATTAATTTCATTCACATATACGATATCGAAACCACTGGCTTCAAAGCCTAAATCAAGAAATCCAATTCCAGAAAAGAAAGAGAAAAGTTTGGGTCTAAGGGTCATTTATCAACTATAAAGGATAGAAATATTATACCAGTTTAGATAATCCAGAATGAGTTACTTATGTCAGGGCACTATCCTTGCGCTCTTACGGTTGGGTGTACTATTAGCACTTGAGAATTCTCTTCCGACGCTGGTTTCTAGATTGGCATTTCCTGATCACAGTAGCTACATCGCCAGTAAAGTCCTCCTAAACGTATATGACAGAGTAAGGTATCTGAGCAACAAGGGCAAGTAGGCTTCTTAATTATTAATTGCTTCAGAGTTTTAGCTCCATCCTGTCGGCTGCAACCCTTGTCCAGGTGAGTCAGCCCTGAGAGCGGCTTACTTGACTTGGCGGGCATTTTTTAAAGCTGAATGAATCATACTTTAAGTATAGTTGTATTGACTTGACATTAAACTTAATGTTAAATAAGATAAAAGGCTTTATGATGAGAATGAGTCATCAGGAACATTTAAGGGATTAGATAGGGAGGCTGGCAATGGCATTTTTGCCGTATTTACCGAAAAATTGGGTCTAAAGCCTCGTCCTTAAAGGACGACTTTGTGTTAAAATTCACTTAGAGGAAAGGGTATTAAACCTCTTGTAAAACCCAGAGCCGAGAGGCATCGCACCTTGAAAACTAGGCTTAGAGGGTTCTGTACAGAAAGGCTTGTACAGGTAAAAAGTCTAAGCAACAAGCACCAGAAAACACATTCTTTCTTGTTTTCAATAGTACGATAGGGCATATCGAAACTAGCTTCTGTAATGGAGCAAAACGCTTCTTCCAGAGATGCTCCTCTGGTATGAAATAGGCGACTATTTCATAGTAAGAGTGTTCGATGAAA
>NZ_JAVJRX010000007.1:0-5665 GCF_040219735.1 Coleofasciculus sp. G1-WW12-02
GTTGTTGGCAAGAATGCTTCGCCCCTACGAGTTGTTGGCAAGAATGCTTCGCCCCTACGAGTTGTTGGCAAGAATGCTTCGCCCCTACGAGTTGTTGGCAAGAATGCTTCGCCCCTACGAGTTGTTGGCAAGAATGGGCGATTTCCTAGGAGAATATTGATTGTTATTCGGATATAACATCTGATGGAAGGTGACAACCACGGTGTATTCATCTCTAGTGCAAAAAACTTCAAAACTATACTTGGGATACAGTGACTTGAGATGATTTTTCCACATTTGTTTGATCACTTGTCCTAAATAAAATAAGCAAGAAGAGGCGATTGAAATCGCTGCTACACAAACAAAGTCCGCCTGCGCGGACTGGGTTATAACGGGGGTAGCTAACCCGGATTTGGTATCACCACAAAACTTATTCAGCAGCCCCTATTTAGGTGTGCCAAGTAACTACAAATGTAAACTTTTATAAAGCTTGCTCCCCTCACCCAAGCCTAGTGGTACGATGAACAACTAAAGCTAGGGGTGCCTGAGCAACCAGGCTGAGATTACACCCTGAGAACCTGAGACTGGTTAAGACCAGCGGAGGGAAGCGGTTTATTAAAAGGAATCTAATATGAGATCAGAATGGGTCGCGAAGCGGCAGGGACAGGGTAATGTTACACAAATGCACTACGCCCGCCAAGGTGTGATTACCGAGGAAATGCATTATGTCGCAGGGCGGGAAAACCTCTCCCCAGAACTGATTCGGGATGAGGTGGCGCGGGGACGAATGATTATTCCTGCCAATACTAACCATACCAACTTAGAACCGATGTGTATCGGCATCGCGTCTAAGTGTAAAGTCAATGCCAATATCGGTGCGTCTCCCAATTCTTCCAATATTGACGAAGAAGTCGCTAAGTTGAACCTAGCGGTTAAATATGGCGCGGATACTGTGATGGATTTATCCACGGGGGGTGGGAACCTAGATGAAATCCGCACGGCGATTATCAACGCTTCCCCTGTACCCATTGGCACAGTACCAGTGTACCAAGCCCTGGAAAGCGTTCACGGTACGATAGAAAACCTGACCCCGGATGACTTTCTCCAGATTATTGAGAAACATGCCCAGCAGGGAGTTGATTACCAAACCATTCACGCGGGACTTCTGATTGAACATCTACCCTTGGTGAGAAATCGCCTAACCGGTATTGTTTCTCGCGGTGGCGGTATCCTGGCGAAGTGGATGCTGCACCACCATAAGCAGAATCCTCTCTACACTCACTTCGACGATATTATCGAGATTTTCAAGAAGTACGATGTTTCCTTCAGTTTAGGCGATTCCCTACGTCCGGGCTGTACTCATGATGCCTCTGACGAAGCGCAATTAGCCGAACTGAAAACCCTGGGACAACTGACTCGCCGCGCTTGGGAACATGATGTGCAAGTGATGGTGGAAGGTCCGGGTCATGTGCCGATGGATCAAATTGAGTTTAATGTTAAAAAGCAGATGGAAGAGTGTTCTGAAGCACCGTTCTATGTGCTCGGACCCTTGGTGACTGATATTGCTCCTGGTTATGACCATATCACGTCCGCGATCGGGGCAGCTATGGCGGGGTGGTATGGGACAGCTATGCTGTGCTATGTGACGCCGAAAGAACACTTAGGACTACCGGATGCTGAGGACGTGCGAAATGGCTTAATTGCCTATAAAATAGCTGCCCATGCTGCCGATATTGGACGCCATCGCCCTGGCGCACGAGACAGAGACGATGAACTCTCCCGCGCCCGTTATAACTTCGACTGGAATCGCCAGTTTGAGTTATCACTTGACCCCGATCGTGCAAAAGAATATCACGACGAAACTTTGCCCGCAGATATCTATAAAACGGCTGAATTCTGCTCAATGTGTGGACCCAAGTTCTGCCCAATGCAGACCAAGGTTGATGCGGATGCGTTGACAGAATTGGAGAAGTTCTTAGCCAAGGAACCTGTTAAGCAAAGCTAACTTTAGATTATAACACATAGAACAAAAAGGTGGGTAAGACCCACCTTTTTTTGTTTTTTATGAGTCGGAATTGATGCTTAGGGCTTATGCAAGTTTTCACGGTTTCAGTCAAAATAGTTACCAGCAAGTCATTAATGTTCATCCTTCAAGTGGTGTGGCTACCATTTAGATACATTGTGCAGTGTTTCAAAACGGTTAACCCTTGTTTAAGCCGAATCGTCAAAGTAAAAGGTTAAAAAAAAATCTGCTTAGAGGAATTGTCAGTCTCATCAGATGGCTGGCAAAACTTGGTAAAGGTTTATATAACACGATAATGTCGCTGCGATCGCGTCGGCGTTCCTCTACCCCACCCCCGATGCAAGCTGCACCCTTACCCGCCAACGAAGCAGAACGGCTCAAAGCTCTGCGGGGGTACAACATCCTTGATACATTGCCCGAACAAGACTTTGATGACATGACGATGTTAGCCTCACACATCTGTGGGACTCCCATCGCCCTGATTAGCCTGATTGATCAAAATCGCCAGTGGTTTAAGTCAAAAGTTGGCATCGATGCGACACAAACACCCAGAGAACAGGCATTTTGCGCTCATGCTATTCTGAATCCCGAAGATATCATGGTTGTACCCAATGCCTTAGAAGACGAGCGGTTTGCGGGGAACCCTCTAGTAACGTCTGATCCCAATATCCGATTCTATGCGGGCGCTCCTTTAGTCACTGAAGATGGTTTTCCCCTGGGAACCCTGTGTGTGATTGACAAGATTCCTCACGATCTCACACCGCAACAGATCACCGCCCTCCAAGCTTTAAGCCGTCAGGTGATTAACCAAATGGAACTACGATTGAATTTAACCCGGTTAAATCGCCAAGTTGCTAGGCGCCAGGAAGTCGAAGCCAAGCAGCGAGTATCAGATCAGCAAGTCGTCGAACTTCTCGAAAGCATGACTGATGGGTTTTTTGCCTTGGATAGACAGTGGCGGTTTACCTATATCAACAAAGTCGGCGCTCAAATTTTACAGCGCCAACCTGAAGAATTACTGCGCCAAAATCTCTGGGATACTTTTCCCGATGCGGTGGGTTCAAAATTTGATCAGCAATATCACAAAGCGATGGATCAACAGAGTCCTGTCACCTTTGAAGCCTTCTACCCACCCATCAGATGCTGGTTTGAAGTGCGAGCTTTTCCCTCCTATGAAGGACTCTCAGTTTTCTTTCATGACATTACCCAACGCAAGCAAACCGATGCGGCTTTAAAACGGGAAAAGCAAAAAGTTGAGAACTTGTTACTCAATATTTTGCCCCAAACTATTGCCAAGCAGTTGCAACATGAGCCAGGATTAATCGCCCAGAAACATGAAGATGTGACCATTTTATTTGCCGACTTAGTGAAATTCACTCAACTAGCGGGTCAGATTTCTCCCCAAGAACTGGTTAGCTTGCTCAACATGATCGTTTCTACATTTGATCGATTAGCCCAAAAGCATGGTTTGGAAAAAATTAAGACCATTGGTGATGCTTATATGGTAGTTGGCGGACTACCTACCCCTCAGAGCAACCATGTCGATGCGATCGCGCAAATGGCACTGGATATGCAACAAAGCCTTGAACAAATCAATACCTCAACGGGTAAGAATTTTCGTTTGCGGATTGGGATGAACACCGGAGTCGTTATTGCGGGCGTCATTGGCACAACTAAGTTTAGCTATGACATTTGGGGTGACGCGGTGAATATCGCTAGTCGCATGGAATCTCGCGGTCAACCGGACAAAATTCAGGTGACTGAGATAACGTATCAGCGCTTGCGAGACAAGTTTGAGTTAGTCGAACGGGGATTTATCCGGGTTAAAGGCAAGGGTAAAATGAAAACCTATTGGTTAATGGGTGAAAAGCCGAAAATTTTGCAACAGTAAGAAGTAGGCGAACCGCTCGCACTCCTATTCCCTTCTACCTTCTGCCTTCTACTATAAATCGTGACCAATTTGAGGGTTAATGGATGTCTCACAATCTACAGAGGAAGCAGGAAAACTGAATGATATCGCTAACGCCATACCAGAAAGAATTAAGAAGGTGAGCCAGGATTTGCGGCGTTGGTGTTCATCGGATTGCGTCTGTTCATCCATTAGCCAATTCCACAGTAGGAAGCAAAGACTCACGCCCGGTTCTAGGTTGGATTTGAACAACCAGCCGATGAGATTAGGAATTAGGAATTCGGCTAATAGCCAGAGTTTCTTTTTCCAGGTTTTGGATGTTGGTGATTTCATGGCTTGACCTCGTTAAATTTAGGCTTATGAGGTCTAGTGTGGCGATTGAATAAATAGATTGAAAACTGGAAGTAAATAGTTAGAAAAAGTTATTTGATTGATTGGTGTGGTGGTAAATTGCAGTTATAGCAGTAGACACATCGATTAGGACAAACGAACTGTTGTTCCAGACGTTGCATGCAACGTCTCTACTAAATGATGCGTCTTAACCGCTATGGCGATTACTATAATTGTCTGTCAATAGGGGTAAATGGTTTATAAATAGTCGGAAATAATTGGAAATAGCTGGAAATAGTAGGTTTTATTTTTTAGGTTCTTCGGTACTTATTATGCTAAACTATCAACTAAATGCCAAAACAATAAAGCTCTTTTTTCAAAGTTATAAAAATTGGTAAATCCAAAACCACAACGTTTTATTACCTTTAATCTATTGTTAATTCCTTCGACGATGCCCTGGGTCGTTTTTTGCTCAAAATAGCCCACTATTTCCCCAAACCAGTTTTTGATGGTCTGAACTGTTTTGGGAAAAATTTTTTCAGCTTTCATCAGCCAGTCTCCTAATTTTATCGTCCCTTCTCCTACATTTTTACACCTTTCAAATATCTCCGTAAATTCTTCCTTGAGGGCGTGCATTATAGCTAGTTGAGGCGAAGCTTCTTTTATTTGCTCTAATTTTTCTTTCTGTTTTTGTTTCAGAGCTTTTTCACTTCTTAGTAAAATATATTTCCCGCCCTTAAGACTAGAAAAAAGTTTCGCTCTTGGTTCTATTTCCAGCTCTAGAGCTGTTCTCTTCTGGTCAATACGTCCTTGATTTAGTTCTTGATGTAACAACTTCGTTACATGAAATCTATCCGCTGTTATTACCGCTTCTGGACAGAGTTTATGGAAGACACTTTTATACATTTTGTATAAATCCATGCTAACTTCTTCTATCTGTTCTAAAATTTCTGTTCCCCATGATTTCAACAATTCTTCAATCGCTTTTGATTTTCTCTCTGGAACTAAGCCGATTAATTTGCCTGTGTCTAAATCGACTAAAACTACTATAAATCTTCCCTGTCCTTTGACTAAACTAATTTCATCTATTCCTAATCTTTTTAAAGATTTAAGATTAATCGGTAATTTTTTTTGGCTAATTTGATTAATCATTGATTCGACCTCAGATTCTGTTAAATTATTCCTTTGAGCTACATTGAGCAGATTACTATTCACAACCTGTTCAGTAATCCATTGTGCATAGCGATCGGTATATTTTTTTCGTTTTCCCACAAAATTTAATTCCTCACTAAAGGGTTTTTGACAGTGAGTACACTTAAATTGTCGGCGGTTAACCTTTAAAAATATTTCGGTTTCTCCCCAAGGTAAATCCTTAATTAAATGCCAATGATTTTGATGAAGACGATGGCTAGGTTTCTTACAAG